>CAMPIK010000302.1 GCA_946886325.1 uncultured Shinella sp. | reverse complement strand
GGGCCGTGCGCGCCATGGTCGGCGGACGCGACTATGGCGAGAGCCAGTTCAACCGCGCCACGAGGGCGCTCCGCCAGCCCGGTTCCTCCTTCAAGGTCTATACTTATGCGGCCGCCATGGAGACGGGCATGACGCCCGAAACCGTCATCTCCGACGGTCCGATTTCCTGGCGCGGCTGGTCGCCGCAGAACTACGGCCGCAGCTTTGCCGGCCGCGTCACGCTGATGACGGCGCTGGCGAAATCGATCAACACGGTCCCGGTGCGCCTTGCCAAGGACACGCTCGGCACCGAGCGCATCGCCGAAATGGCGAAACTGATGGGCGTCGAGACGCCGATCCGCACCGACAAGACCATGCCGCTCGGCACATCCGAGGTGACCGTGCTCGACCAGGCGACGGCCTATGGCGTCTTCCCGGCCGGCGGTCTCCAGTCGCGCCGCCACGGCATCAGCCAGATCCTCAACTACGACGGCGACATCCTCTACGATTTCGGCCGCGACGAGCTGCCGGCCAAACGCATCTTGAGCGAACAGGCGCTCGCCTCGATGAACCGCATCCTCGTCACCATCCCGGTCAGCGGCACGGCGCGGCGCGCGGCACTCGACCGCGGCATCGTCTCGGGCGGCAAGACCGGCACGACCCAGGCCTATCGCGACGCGTGGTATGTCGGCTTTACCGGCAACTACACGACCGCCGTCTGGTTCGGCAACGACGACTATACCTCGACCAACAACATGACTGGTGGCTCGCTGCCCGGCATGACCTTCAAGCGGCTGATGGACTATGCCCACCAGGGCATCGAGCTCCGCGCCATTCCGGCGATCGAGAACCCGCTGCCGGCAGGCGGCGCCGAGGAAGCGAAGACGGCATCCGGCGACGGCGCGCTGCCACCGCTCGTGCGCCCGCGCTCGCTCTCGGCCGATGCCTCGCGGCTCCTGAAGGAGATCGCCCGCCGGTTCAATGCCGCCAAGCCGCTGAAGACCGAGGGCCGGGTCGCCGCGCTTGACGGTGTTCCGGTAAACCGGGAACAGTGACCGCGTCCTGATTCTCAAACGGCCCCGCGCTCCCCACTGGTAGGCTCCCTTGCTGCGTATCCCCCTCCTCGTCGCCATCGCGCTCGCCATCGCCTTCGGCGGCGGCACGCTGTCGGCGGTCTGGGCACTGCAGGCGACCGTCGGCTTCGGGGCGATCGCGCTCGGCCCCTGGGTCGCCTTCCCGGCCGCCCAGACGGAAGCCGCCGATCCCTATGCCAAGGCGCACCGTGCCCGCGACGGCGAACTGCTCTTCGGCAGTGCCGAGGGCCTGTCCTTCCGCGCGGCGACCGACAGCGAGGGACGGCGGCTCAACGGTGACTGCGCCTACGAGATCACCGGCCTCACGCCGCCAGCCCGCTTCTGGACTTTGCACCCGGTCTCCCCCGACAGCCGGCGCATAACACCGGCCCGCGACCTGCCCGGCAGCCTCAATTCCTGGACCGTGCTGCGCGCCCGCGATGGCACCTTCACGATCGAGGTTGCCGCCACTGCCCGGCCCGGCAACTGGCTGAGCGTCGCGACCGACGGCGATTTCGACCTGATCCTGACGCTGCTAGACACGCCGACGGCCGGAAGTTCCGGTGTGCTCGACCTGACGATGCCGGAGATCGCGCGCCGGAGCTGCAAGGATGCGTAGCATTGTCCATGCGGTTCTGATCGGGCTCGCCGGCGCAGCACTCCTGCATATCGTCATCATCCTGTCGCTGCCGAGCTTTACCGGCCGCGACGCCTATACCCGTGTCCAGGCGCTCGGCGAGTTGCACCGCTTCTTCCCGCTCGCCAACGGCGCTGAACAGGGCCTGCTTCCGGTCAACGATGACCCGGCGCTCTCCGTCGCCGTCTGCCAGATATCGACTGCCCGCGTGCCGGTCCGGCTCTTTGCCGAATCCGACGTGCCGTTCTGGTCGCTCGCCGTCTATGACAGCAGCGCCAACGAGGTCTTCAGCATGAACGACCGCACGTCGGTCACCGGCGATCTCGACGTGCTCGTGGCGACCCCGATCCAGCTCACCGCCATCCGCAAGGCGCTGCCGGACGATCTGCTTCAGTCGATCCTCGTCGAGATGGAAGATACCGACGGTTATGCCGTGTTGCGCACATTCGTGCCGACCGGGAGCCATGCGGAGGCCGCACGCGCCTTCCTCCAGGCCGCCGTCTGCGAGGAATTCGAGACCCGCTGACGGCGCGCCCGCTTCACGGCTTCCATCCCCGCGTATAGCCCTCGCCCATGACGATGCGGGCGATTGCCAGGCGCTCGAGAAGATCGTCGCGCTCGATCAGCAGCGTCACGACGGCGGCCGCGGCATTGCCGTCGTGATAGCCGATGATGGCGCTCGCCTCGGCCTCGACCTCATCGACCGCCGAAGGTTCGGCCTGCAGCTTTCCCTGGAGCGTCATCGTCAGGCGTCCAGATTGAGGCGAAGCTGCTGGCCGCCGCGCTTCTTCAGCACATAGAGCGGCCGGACGCTCGCCGCCTCGGTGCGCTTCAGCATCTCCGCCCGCCGGGCGATCGCGCGCTCGCGCAAAGCTCTGGAACTGGCGACGGCCGCCAGGGCCGTCTCGATGACCGACTGTGTCTGTTCCATTGGGGCCTCCGTTCTTGTTCCTGTTTTGTTCTAATCCACAGAAATTGTCAAGCCGGAAATGCGGCGCTGTTCGGCAGGGCGTGGGCAACAGGAATATGGAAAAGGAACGGACAAGTCCGTTGGCGCAGGCTGCCATCCGGGACGGATGCAAAAGCCGCAGAGACGCTGAAAGACGGGATGGGTCCGGCCTCAGCATGGCGCAACGCTGCGGCGTGCAGCGGTGCCCGTTTAGGGACGCGGGTGCGTCCCGGTTGGCCGCCTAGTTGCGGCTTGCGGTATCCTTGACGGCGGGCTTTGCCGGACCACGCGCCTTTCGCGGCAATGTGGCCGGTGTCAACCGCTCGTATCTGACGCCGGTAAAGAGAAGTATCTCGGCCGGCGTTTCGCGCCATGCGCCTTCGCGGCGCGGCATGCGCGACAATCGATCCTGAATGCGTACCACGTCTGCCATTCTCGCCTCCTGATGAGAACCGAGACGGATGAAGTACTCCAAAAATCTCACCCTGCCCGTCTCCGGGCCGGTGCCACCGGTTCCGTCACCCCGGTCGCGACATGAGAATGACTTCCGCATCGTCGCGCTCGGGAGCGATAACGGCGATTGCGGCTCCAAGGTTTCCCGCTCGGAGAAACATTTTGGCCGGATCGTCCGGTACCGGTGCATGGCACCTTTCCCTTTTGGCTGGGATCGTTCGCCCGAGGGCGGCCTATCCTTCACCGGATGGAATCATAACACGGCTTTTCGAAATGCCGATGCCGGTCCATCTCCCGAAACTTAGCGACGTCACGGTTAACATGGTCTTAAGATATCGGGAAAGCCTGCGGCCCGCTGTTCCCCGGGGAACGGGCGGCGGCAAGGCGTTCGTGCCGCGGCCCGGATTGCGCCATCACAGTTAACAGGACGCTAAGGTTTTTCCTTTAATTCTCATCAATCATTGACGGAGCGGTGCGGGGCCGAGTGTGGGGACCCGCCCCTGCCCCGGCCGCATGTGCGGCCATGGCAGCGGTCGGCCGCGATCGAGTACGAGTGGGTGCGTCGTGGCGGACAGGTTTCGCGAACTGGAAAGACCGCAGGCCGGACGGCGCAAGGACATCGTCCTTATCGCAACGGTTTCCAGCTTCGAAAGTCTCGCGCGGCCTTCGGCCTCGGATCTGCGCCAGTTCGCCGAACTGTTCGAGCCGCTCTATCTCGCCTCCAGCGACGAGGCGCGCCGGCAGGCGGTCGCGGCCCTCAGCCAGTGCCATGTGCTGCCGGAACGGACCATGCTCTTCATCGCCGTCCAGCCGATCGCCGTCGCGGCGATCTTCCTGACGCGCTCGCATGCGATCGACGACCGGGTGCTGGCGGCTGTTCTCCGCGCGGCCTCCCCCGATCACGCCCGCGCCATTGCGCGGCGCGATGACCTCTCGCCCACGATCATCGAGGCGCTTGTCGGCAGCCATCAGGACCACAGAAGCCGGCGCACCGAAGAGACGCGCCAGGAGCAGCAGGCCGCCAGCGCCGAAGCCACGCGCCTTTCGCGCGAGGAAACGCTGCGCGAAGAGATCAAGGCGAAGGCGCGGGAACTGGCGCGGCAGGCGCCGCCGCCGACGCCTGCCCTCGTCGCTGCAAGCGAGATGCACCAGGCGCTTCTGGTGCGTTTTGCGCGCGTGGGGGAAACGGGCATGCTCTCGGCAGCCCTTGCCGATGCGCTCTCTTCGAGCCAGTGGCTGTCCGACCGTATCCTGCTCGATCTCTCCGGCCAGCAGTTGGCCGCGACGCTTCTGGCGCTCAACGTTGCTGCCGACGATGCGGCCTTCATCCTGTCGCGGGTCTACCGGCATATCGGCAACAGA
>CAMPIK010000301.1 GCA_946886325.1 uncultured Shinella sp. | reverse complement strand
ATCCATACGTCGGCGGCAACGGTCGCGGTTCTGCCGGAGGCCGAGGACATCGATATCGAGGTCCGCCAGGAGGACATCCGGATCGACACGATGCGCTCGTCGGGCGCGGGCGGCCAGCACGTCAACACGACCGACTCCGCCGTTCGCATCACCCATCTGCCGACGGGTCTCGTGGTGACCAGCTCGGAAAAATCGCAGCATCAGAACCGCGCCAAGGCGATGCAGGTGCTGCGCTCGCGGCTCTATGACATGGAGCGCCAGAAGGCCGACAGCGAACGCTCGGCGGACCGCAAGAGCCAGGTCGGTTCGGGCGACCGCTCCGAGCGCATCCGCACCTACAATTTTCCGCAGGGCCGCGTCACCGATCACCGCATCAACCTGACGCTCTACAAGCTCGACCGGATGATGATGGGCGAAATCGAGGAGGTCGTCGATGCGCTCGTTGCCGACTACCAGGCCGGCCAGCTCGCCCAGCTTGGCGAACAGGGCTGAGGCGGTGGCGGAAACGCTGTCGCAGGCCATCGCCCGCATCCGCCGCGAACTGACCGAAGCAGGCATCGACGATGCGGCGCGGGAAGCGCGGCTCCTGCTCGGCGGACTTCTGGACCTAGAGGGAACGGCCTTCATCACCGGCGGCGAGCGGGTCCTGCGCGACGACGAGATGGCGCTCGTTGCGGATGCGGTCCGGCGGCGATTGAAGCGCGAACCGGTCTACCGCATCCTCGGCCGGCGCCCGTTCTTCCGTCTTGTGCTCGCGCTTTCGCCCGATACGCTCGAACCGCGGCCGGATACGGAAATCCTGGTGGAACGGCTGCTGCCGATGGCTGAGGCCGTCGTGGCGCGCCAAGGCACCTGCCGCGTGCTCGATCTCGGCACGGGAACCGGCGCCATCGCGCTGGCGCTGGCCGACATGGTGCCGGGCGTCATGGCCACCGGTGCCGATCTTTCCGCCGGCGCCCTTGAAACGGCAATGCGCAATGCTCAAATCCATGGGATACAGGATCGCTTCGTTACAGTGCAAAGCGACTGGTTTTCGGCGATCGACGGCAGGTTCGACATCGTGGTGTCAAATCCGCCCTATATTTCTTCTGATGTGGTCGATGCTCTGGACGATGAAGTCCGCCATTTCGATCCGCGGCTGGCGCTCGACGGCGGTGCCGATGGCCTCGACGCCTACAGGGCGATTGCGGGAGGAGCCCGGGAACATCTTGCGGATGGCGGCGTGGTGGCTTTCGAGATCGGATACGACCAGAAGGCCGATGTGACGGCGCTGATGAGCGCGCACGGGTTTCATCTCCTGGAAGCATCGAAGGACCTTGCCGGACAGGATCGCGTGCTGATTTTCCAGCCTGTCTGACCGTCCGGAAATGCTGCATCCGCACAGGTTCTTTTGCCGCTGCAAAGAAAAGGCTTGGAATCGGTGATGAAGCGGGCTAGGTTCGGCTACGCACTGGGCACGAGATCATACGCAAAAGATTCGTTCTTGTATGATCCGATCGCGGGGGTTTCTCTCTCGAAAGAGTTGCTAGGGTTGAAGACTGCCCTGTGCGGGTACCTGTTAATTTAACGTCTCCGAAGCGACAGGACCACATTTAAACGTGGTGGCGTTCGCTTGTGAGGAATGCTTGATCTGGTGTGTCCGGTCAGGCGACGAGGATACATGATCATCATGAAAACGGACTGCAGGTGAGTGATTTTATGAGGCCAGGACAGCAAAACAAGCGCGGCCGTGGGCGTAGCAACAACAATAACAATAATAACAACAACAGCAACAACCACCGCAAGGGCGGCAATCCTTTGACGCGGACCTATGACAGCTCCGGTCCGGACGTCAAGATTCGCGGTACAGCTCAACATATTGCAGAAAAATACACTGCTTTGCACCGCGACGCCCAGAGCTCCGGCGACCGGGTGATCGCTGAGAACTACCTTCAGCACGCAGAGCATTACAACCGCATCATTCTGTCGGCGCAGGCCCAGGTGCAGGATCGTTTCCAGCGCGACGACCGCTCGGAAGACAACGACCGCGACGGCTACGACCGCGATCAGGACGATACGGATACGGGATCGAACGACGATCAGCCGACGACGGCACGGCAGACCCCGGCACAGGCGGTGACGCCGGTCGCGGCCGAGACGCAGCCGATGGACGGCAGCGGGCCGCAGCCGGTCATCGAGGGCACCCCCGTCGAAGTCGCGATGGACGAGGAAACCTCGGCCGCGTCAGGTTCGCGCGCGCCGTCGCGTCGCCGGAGCACGACCCGCCAGCGCCGGCCGCGTCGCGGCGAAGCGCAGGGCGAGGGCGAACAGGCCGCCGGCGACGCACCGAGCGATGCCGTGCTGGAAAACGCTGCCGGAGAGTGATCGTCCGGCACGATCGATAAACGATCGAGACAGGAGCCCGGCCACGTGCCGGGCTTTTTGTTGCCGTCGACCGGCACACTCCCTTTAACTTCCTCCAGGACGCCACCATATTTCATCCCGAACGGTTGATCCGGCGCAAGGCTGGGGCAGCCCGGCAATGACAGGTTCGCCTTAAAGGGAGCCTGATCCCGAAGCGTCGTCCGGTGCCACGATTGGGCCGGCCGAGTTATGGAGGTCACAGAATGAATATCGAGAAATACTCCGAGCGGGTGCGGGGTTTCCTGCAATCCGCACAGACCCATGCGCTGGCCGAAGGCCACCCGCAATTTACGCCGGAACATGTGCTGAAGGTTCTGCTCGACGACGAGCAGGGCATGGCGGCATCGTTGATCGAGCGTGCCGGCGGCAACGCCAAGGAAGCCCGGCTCGCCAATGCGGCCGCCCTTTCCAAACTGCCGAAGGTTTCCGGCGGAAACGGCCAGGTCTACCTGTCCCAGCCGCTGGCCAAGGTCTTTGCGACCGTCGAAGAGGCCGCCAAGAAGGCCGGCGACAGTTTCGTCACCGTCGAGCGCCTGCTGCTTGCGCTCGCAATCGAAAAGTCGGCCGCAACCGCAGACATCCTGGCAAAGGCTGGCGTGACGCCGACTGCGCTGAACCAGGCGATCAACGATATCCGCAAGGGCCGCACCGCCGATACGGCAAGTGCCGAACAGGGCTTCGATTCCCTGAAGAAGTTCGCGCGTGACCTGACCGCCGATGCGCGGGAAGGCAAGCTCGACCCGGTGATCGGCCGCGACGACGAAATCCGCCGCACCATCCAGGTGCTCTCGCGCCGCACCAAGAACAATCCCGTTCTGATCGGTGAACCGGGCGTCGGCAAGACGGCGATCGCCGAGGGCCTTGCGCTGCGCATCGTCAATGGCGACGTGCCGGAAAGCCTCAAGGACAAGAAGCTGATGGCGCTCGACATGGGCGCCCTGATCGCCGGCGCGAAATACCGCGGCGAATTCGAGGAGCGGCTGAAATCGGTCCTCTCCGAAGTCCAGTCCGAAGCCGGCGAAATCATTCTCTTCATCGACGAGATGCACACGCTGGTCGGGGCCGGCAAGGCGGAAGGCGCGATGGATGCGTCCAACCTCTTGAAGCCGGCGCTTGCCCGCGGCGAGCTTCATTGCGTCGGCGCGACCACGCTCGACGAGTACCGCAAGCATGTCGAGAAGGATGCGGCGCTTGCCCGCCGGTTCCAGCCTGTCATGGTCGACGAGCCGACGGTGGAAGACACGATCTCCATCCTGCGCGGCCTCAAGGAAAAGTACGAGCAGCATCACAAGGTGCGCATCGCCGATGCGGCGCTGGTGGCGGCCGCGACCTTGTCGAACCGCTATATCTCCGACCGCTTCCTGCCGGACAAGGCGATCGACCTGATGGACGAGGCCGCCTCGCGCCTGCGCATGCAGGTCGATTCGAAGCCGGAGGAACTGGACGAACTCGATCGCCGGATCATCCAGCTCAAGATCGAGCGCGAGGCCCTGAAGAAGGAAACGGACCGGGCCTCGCAGGACCGGCTCGAAAAGCTCGAACTCGATCTCGCCTCGCTCGAGGAGCAGGCCGATGCGCTGACCGCGCGCTGGCAGGCGGAAAAGTCGAAGCTCGGCCTTGCCGCCGATCTCAAGCGGCAACTCGACGAAGCGCGCAACGAACTGGCGATCGCCCAGCGCAAGGGTGAATTCCAGCGCGCCGGCGAGCTTGCCTATGGCGTCATCCCGAAGCTCGAGAAAGAGCTGGAGGCGGCCGAGGCGCAGGATTCGAGCGACATCGATCCGATGGTGCAGGAGGTCGTCACCGCCGACAACATCGCCCACATCGTTTCCCGCTGGACCGGGATCCCCGTGGACAAGATGCTGGAAGGCGAGCGCGACAAGCTTCTGCGCATGGAAGACGAACTGGCGAAGTGGGTCGTCGGTCAGGGCGATGCCGTTCAGGCGGTCTCCCGTGCCGTTCGTCGCGCCCGCGCCGGCCTGCAGGATCCGAACCGGCCGATCGGCTCGTTCATCTTCCTCGGGCCGACCGGCGTCGGCAAGACGGAACTGAC
>CAMPIK010000300.1 GCA_946886325.1 uncultured Shinella sp. | reverse complement strand
GTGTAGCGTTCCAGCGTCTGGCTTTCGGCGAGCAGTTCCTGCTCCTTGGCCTGCATCTGGTTGTATTCGGTCGCCAGCGCCGAGCGTTCGCCTTCGAGGTCGGTGCGGGTCTTCTGGTCCGTCGAGGCGGCGATGCGGTTCTCGATGTCCATCAGCATCGGGTTCAGTTCCTCGATGCGCTTCTGCGTCGCCTCGAGGTTCACCATCGTGCCCTTGCGCCGCTCGATCACCTGCACGAGGCTTGCCTCGGAGGTCTTGTAGCGCTGGTCGAGCACGTTCTTCTGCTCCTTCAGGATGCCGACGATCGTGTCGGACTTGGAGAGCAGTTCCTGGAGGTTGCCGGCGAGCGACATGTTGCGCACGCGGTCGGTGCGCATGCGCTGCGCGCTCTGCTTGGAGAAGATGCCGATGAACTTCTCGTAGCCCGTATAGCTCTTCATCGTCTCGAATTCGGCGCCGAAGACGTTCGTCGCGTCCTCAAGGCCGATGATCAGGTCGGCAATATTGCCTTCCATCACCTTCTGCTGGTTGATCACGTCCTGGATGCGGGCGTTCTCGATGTCGAAATTGGCATCGCCGAGTTTGGTGTCGGCCTTGGCGAACTGGTCGAGCACGACGCCGGACTGTTCCATCTTGCCGCGCATCTGGTTGACGACGCTGCGGGTCTTTTCGATCTCCGCGTCGAAATTCTGAAGTGTGGCCATGCCTTCTCCCCTATCTCTCCACGGCAGACGCGTCCGCTGCCTCGTTTATTCAGCTACATCGCTGGCGACATTATACGTTTTCTCGGCAAGCGAAACCTGCCGCCCGACAAGATGTGGGATATCCTTGCCGTGTCGCAAGCCTGTGACGGCGCAAAATAAAACGGATTGGAGCCGCGGGCGGCCCGGGAATGGTCAGGGCGCCTCGCCCGGTTTCTTGAGATAGGCGGTGAGGTTTGCGATGTCCTCGAGCTTCTTCAGGCCGGCAAACGTCATCGACGTCCCCTTCACCAGCGCCTTCGGGCTGATCAGATATTCGGCGAGCAAGGCCTCGTTCCATTGCCGCCCGCCCTCTGCAAATGTCGTCATGGCTTTCGAATATTTATAGCCTTCGACGGAGGCGACCGGACGCCCGACGATATTCGCGAGACTGGGACCCACCTTGGTCTTCTCGTCCATCGCGTGACAGGGCATGCACTTCTTGAAGACGGCCTTGCCGGCGATCGGATCGCCTTCGGCAAGGGCCGGTGCGGCAGAGGCCGCAAGGACGAGGGCAACGAGAACGGCAGGCTTCATGGACGCGCTCCTATGGCAATCGACCGGATGGTCGCAGGCTGGCACCTAGCCGAAAGGAAATACGCCGACGTTGACCGGAATCAACTGCCGTTCATGCGATCGTCCCAATGGCGCCGGCAATAGGAAACATATTTGTCGTTTCCGCCGACTTCCACCTGTGCACCCTCTCGCACGATCTCGCCCTTCGCATCGAGGCGCACCACCATCGTCGCCTTGCGGCCGCAATGGCAGATGGTGCGGACCTCGCGCAATTCGTCGGCGATGGCGAGAAGCGCCATGGAGCCCGGAAAGAGCTTGCCCTGGAAATCGGTCCTCAGCCCATAGGCCATGACCGGGATCGACAGCCGGTCGGCGACGCGGGCGAGCTGCCAGACCTGCTCCTCGGCCAGAAACTGCGCCTCGTCGACGAAGACACAGGCGATCGGATCGCCGCCATCCGTGTTCAGCCGCTCGATCATCGCATGAAGGTCGTCGCTGTGGTCGAAGGCCGTCGCTTCCGACACGAGGCCGATGCGCGACGAGATGCGGCCGGGACCTGCGCGGTCGTCGAACGAGGCGATCAGGATCACGGTGCGCATGCCGCGTTCCCGGTAGTTGTAGGATGCCTGCAGGAGCATCGTCGACTTTCCCGCATTCATCGTCGCATAGCTGAAATAGAGCTTGGCCATGGTCTTCTCCGTGCCTCCGCTTTTGGCCGAGACGATCAGGATTTTCCAGACCCGGACGGGACATTTCAGAGATATGCACATGCCATGCGCGGCGGATGGTGAAAGGGCGGGGTTGAACCGCACCGGCAGAGCGGATTAGAAAGGCCGCGCGGCGCGCCGTCACGAACGACATTCTCGCGCCGAATTGCGAACCGGCTTGAAATAAACCGGATCGTTTCAGGGCCTTCCTGCCCGCCAAACCGCTTGAATAATCACCAGTTTGATGCTTGGCTTAAATTCCAATCACAATGGGGAGCAAAAAATCATGACAATTCATTCGTCGTTGAAACTCATGCTGACGGCTGCCGTCTCCGTGGCCGCGCTTGCGGGCGCACCGGCGCTTGCCGCCGATCCGGAAAGCTGCGCGACCGTGCGCTTCTCGGATGTCGGCTGGACCGACATCACGGCGACGACCGCGACGGCCAGCACGATCCTGAAGGGCCTCGGCTACCAGTCCGAAGTGACCGTGCTTTCGGTACCGGTCACCTACCAGTCGCTGAAGAACAAGGACATCGACGTCTTCCTCGGCAACTGGATGCCGACGATGGAAGCCGACATCGCGCCCTTCCGCGAGGACGGCTCGGTCGAAACGGTGCGCG
Source organism: uncultured Shinella sp. (assembly GCA_946886325.1). The sequence continues at coordinate 1,874 of CAMPIK010000300.1, read as the reverse complement.
AGAACCTCGAAGGCGCCAAGTACACGCTGACGACCAACGCCAAGGGCGCCGAACTCGGCATCAAGGACTTCAAGGACATCGCCGCCAACAAGGACGCGCTCGAAGGCAAGATCTACGGCATCGAGCCGGGCAATGACGGCAACCGCCTGATCCTCGGCATGGTGGAGAAGAACACCTTCGATCTCGCGGGCTTCGAAGTCGTCGAATCCTCCGAGCAGGGCATGCTGGCCGAAGTGGCGCGCGCGGAGAAGGACGGCAAGCCGGTCGTCTTCCTCGGCTGGGAACCGCACCCGATGAACGCCAATTTCAAGCTCACCTACCTGACCGGCGGCGACGACGTCTTCGGCCCCGACCTCGGCGGCGCGACGATCTACACCAATGTGCGCCAGGGCTACACGACCGAATGCCCGAATGTCGGCCAGTTCCTCAAGAACCTCAAGTTCTCGCTGGCGATGGAAAACGAGATCATGGGCAAGATCCTGAACGACGGCCAGGACCCGGAAACGGCGGCCACGGACTGGATCAAGGCGAACCCGGCGGCTATCGAACCCTGGCTTGCCGGCGTGACCACGTTCGACGGCAGCGGCGAAGGCCTTGCAGCCGTCAAGTCGGCCCTCGGCCTCTGATTGGCCAGCAGGAAGGCGGGACGACGTTCCCGCCTTCCTGCCCTTGATCGCAACCCCGCGGCACCGCGCGCCATATGGGCGCACAGGCGGGCCGTGGCACTTGAATCTGCGCATCTCCGTCTCGCCGGATCGAACCCGATCCCCGGACCCTGCGCCGAACACCGGGTTCTGACATCGTGGACTGGCTGACAAATCTCAAAATTCCGATCGGCCCCTGGGCGAAGGCCTTCGTCGATGCGCTGACGACGAACGGCGAATGGTTCTTCGATATGCTGAAGGTCGTGATGCAGGCGGGCATCGATGCCGTGCTCTTCGTCATGCAGGCGCCCTATATCACCAGCGCTCAGGGCAAGCTCTTCTATGCGCTGCTGCTGATCGCGCTCATCACCGGCCTTGCCTGGTATCTGCGCCGCTCGATCGGCATCGCCGCCTTCACCTGTCTCGGCCTGCTTTTGATCGTCAACCAGGGCTACTGGAAGGAGACGACGGAAACGCTGGCGCTCGTTCTGGCCGCCACCGGCGTCAGCATGCTCGTCGGCGTGCCGCTCGGCATTCTCGCCGCCCGCCGTCCCTGGTTCTATGCGTTCCTCAGGCCCGTGCTCGACCTGATGCAGACGATCCCGACCTTCGTCTATCTCATCCCGGCGCTGATCCTCTTCGGCCTCGGCATGGTGCCGGGCCTGATCGCGACCGTGATCTTCGCCATTCCCGCGCCGATCCGCCTCACCCGCCTCGGCATCATCTCGACGCCGCCCTCGCTGGTCGAAGCCGCCCAGGCCTTCGGCGCGACGCCGTCCCAGGTGCTGCGCAAGGTCGAAATCCCCTTCGCCACGCCGCAGATCATGGCCGGCCTCACCCAGACCATCATGCTGTCGCTGTCGATGGTCGTCATCGCCGCCCTCGTCGGCGCCAAGGGCCTCGGCGTGCCTGTCGTGCGGGCGCTCAACACCGTCAACATTTCCATGGGCTTCGAGGCCGGGCTCTGCATCGTCATCCTCGCGATCATCCTCGACCGCCTCTTCCGTGCATCCGACGAAGGAGACGGCCAATGACCGAAGCAGTCGTCTTCAAGAACGTCGATATCATCTTCGGCGAGAAGCCGGAGCGCGCGATCGCCATGGTCGATGCCGGCAAGACCCGCGACGAGATCGGCGCCGAGACCGGCCTCGTGCTCGGTGTCGCCGACGCGACGCTCACGATCCACGAGGGCGAGATCCTCGTGCTGATGGGCCTCTCCGGCTCCGGCAA
>CAMPIK010000299.1 GCA_946886325.1 uncultured Shinella sp. | reverse complement strand
CGTTGCGCGCCCGACGCGCTGATCGGCGTCAATATCGGAGCGAACAAGGACAGTGCCGACCGGGTCGCCGATTATGTCGAGGGTATTCGCACCTTCTACGACGTCGCGCGCTACTTCACGGCCAATATCTCCTCGCCGAACACGCCCGGCCTGCGCGACCTTCAGGCGCGCGACAGTCTCACTGCCCTGCTTTCGGCCGTGCTGTCAGCCCGCGATGCCGAGGCTGTCAGAAGCGGCCGCCGGGTTCCGGTCTTCCTGAAGATCGCGCCTGATCTGACCGAGGAAGGCCTCGACGACATCGCGGCCGCCGTGCTTTCCAGTAAGCTCGACGGCCTGATCGTCTCCAACACCACATTGTCCCGCGAAAGCCTATCGGACCGGCGGCAGGCGGGCGAGGCCGGCGGCCTGTCGGGCCGGCCGCTCTTCGAAAAATCGACCGCCGTACTCGCCAGGATGCGCCAGCGTGTCGGCCCGGACCTTCCGATCATCGGTGTCGGCGGCGTCGGATCGGCAGAGACGGCGGCTGAGAAAATCCGTGCCGGTGCTGATCTCGTGCAGCTTTATTCCTGCATGATCTATGCAGGCCCCGGCCTGCCTGCTGAGATCGTCAAGGGCCTTTCCGCGCTCTGCGACAGGGACGGCCTCAAGGCGATCCGGGACATCCGCGACAGCCGCCTGACGGACTGGGCTTCCCGCCCCATCTGAACGCCACAACCGCCGGCTACCGAAGGAACCAAAAGGCGCGCCAATGGTTTCTTATGCATGGCGGGAGGAGCACCGGACAGAAGCTGGCAATTGCCGCGGTAGTCCGGTGCCGAACCCGCCTTGTTTTCCTCTGTAGGGGCATCGGCGCATGAACACCGTGATGAACGACGAAGAAGAGCGTATTCGTCAGAGGGCATTCGAACTCTGGGAAGAGGCGGGGCGCCCGGAAGGCAAGGAATATACCCACTGGATTCGCGCCCGGAAGGAAATCGCCGAGGAGCGCGAACGCGAAGCACGATCAGCGGATCGGAGCAGCACCGACAGGGCGAGCACGCGCGATATCGCGCAGAATGTCCTGCCCGCCGGAACGGTTCCGGAGAACCCGACCGCGGAAGACGGTGGGAATGTCATTCGCTCGGACCGTTTCGGGCAGAAGAAAGACCAGCCGAAGAAGCCGCTCGACGAGCGCGACATCGATACGCAGCTGGACGATCCGGGACAGTGATCGACGTCAGGCCGATCGGAAGTGACGGTCGGCAAGCGCCGGCAGCCGAACGGCGAGAAACAGGCCACGCATGGCGAGAAACAGGTTGAGCGCAAGCCACAGTCCGTGATTGCCGAAGAGCGGCACCAGCACGACCAGCGCCAGGAGAAATCCGGCAAAGGCGGCGAGCATCATGTTGCGCATGGCCGACGACCAAGTCGCGCCGATGAAGACGCCATCCATCTGGAAGGCAAGCGCACCGGCGACGGCGGTTGCGGCCGCCCATGGAATATAGGCGGCCGCTTCCGCGCGGATATCCGGCGCAGTCGTCAGCAGCCCGACGATGTCATTGCCGAAGACCAGGAAGAAAAGCGTCGTTGCGCCGGCAAGGCCGAAGGACCACAGCATCGTCAGCCGCACGGCGCGATCGAAGGCAGGCCGATAATGCGCGCCGATTGCCCGGCCCACCAGTTGCTCGGCCGCGTTGGCAAGACCGTCCAGATAGTAGCCAGCAACCAAGAACATGTTCATCAGCACGGCATTCGCGGCCAGCGCCAGCGGCCCGAGCGAACTGCCGATCCGCGTCATCAGCGTGAAGGCGGCGAGCAGCACGAAGGTGCGGATCATGATGTCGCGGTTCAGCGATACCAGCGCCTTCAGACGGTCGCGGTCGAAGATCGATTGCCGCGTCGGCCGATGCGAGCGCTCGAAGCGGCGCAGCACGAGACAGAGCCCGACCAGCATGCCGGCGGTCTCTCCCGCCACGGTGCCCCAGGCGATGCCGGCAATGCCCCAGCCGAGAGACAATCCGAGCAGAATGGACAGCACGATATTGATGCCGTTGATCACGCTTTGCAGCAGCAGACCCGTCGTCCCCTGCCCTCGCCCGAGCACGAAGCCGAGGATCGCATAGTTCATCAGCGCCATCGGCCCCGACAGGATGCGGATCGAGAAATAGGTGCTGGTCGCCTCCGCCACGCCCGGGGACGGCTGCATCAGCGCCAGGCCCGCCGGCAGCAGAAGCGGCGAAAGGAGAAGGACGAGCACGCCGCCACCAAGCGCGATGAAGATCGCGCGCCAGAAGACGGCCTGTTCCTCGCGCCGGTCGCCGCGGCCGAAAGCTTGGGCCACCAGTCCGGTCGTCGAGGCGCGCAGAAAATTGAAACTGACGAAGATCAGGTCGAAGAGCACTGCGCCGACCGCAAGCCCCGCGAGGATGTCGGCCGACCCGAGGCGGCCTGCGACGGCGGTATCCGTCAGCCCCAGCAGCGGCGTCGTCAGGAAGCCGAGCGTCATCGGAATGGCGATCGAGAGCACGAGGCGGTGGGTCACCTCGAACGGGCCGGAGCCATCGAATTCGGTCTCGGTTGTCGCGCCCAGGGCCGTCACTCCATCCGGCGGCGAGGCACCGGCTCAACTCAACTGGAAAGCACCATCGCCCAATAGGGACGGTTGCCGGATGCCGGATTGGTAAAGACCGCGACCCCAAGCCCGCGATAGCCCGAACCGAGCATGTTTTCCAGATGTTTCGGCGAACGCACACAGGAGTCGAAGGCAGCTTCGGCCGTCTGTTGACCGGCTGCAATGTTTTCGGCCGCCGGCAGCGGCACGTCCATGCCCTTCATGCGCTTCAGGAAGTTCGCGCCGAGGCCGATATTGTGCTCCATGCGGCCAGCCGACGCCATGCGGCTTGCCTGATCCATTGCGGCACGCGCCGCCGCCCTGTCACGGGCGAGATGCGGCAGACCGCGATCGGCCCGCAACCGGTTGATCATGACGAGCGTCGCCTCCGTCTCGTCGCGGCCCGTGCCTGCCGAGGGCGACAACACGCCGACCGTGCTGCAGCCGGCAGCGATCGCCGCAAGGGCGGAAGCGGATACGAGGAGAAAACCCCGGCGGGCAAGATGCGATGCAGGAACGGACATGGTCAGCGGCGGAAGCTCAGAAGGCGGATCACGATGAAGATCGGTATGACGATGACGGCGCCGAGCAGCAGATAGTCGCCGACCCGGCCAAGCGCCGCGAAACCGGAATGCCAGAGGTCGAGCACGAAGTTGCGCACCGCATAGAGGATATCGTCGGGATAAAGCCCGAAGACCGACATCAGGAAACCGGCGACCACCGACAGGATCAAGAGTTTGACGAGAACGCGCAACGGCGTGTCGCCGAGAAATCTGTTCAGGCCGTCCGACATTCACTGATTCTCCCGCGTTTTCATTCGGTCCTGAGATAAGGCCGCGCCTTCGAAGGTGCAAGCGAGCCCCGCTTCAAGCGAATTCGCTTGCGTTTTCGCGGCGCGCTCGCCAGAAGCATCGCCACGCGTTCCGGCCATTTCGGTATCCATGACAACCCAGCAGCTTTCCTCCGGCGATCTCCTTGCGGACCGGCGCGCCGACTATGCACGCATGTTCGCGGAAAGCGGCGCGTTTGCCGAGGCCGCCGAAGTGATGGAGCAGGCCCTGGAACTCGCGCCGGATTGGGCGGCCGGCTGGTTCCGGTTCGCGGACTATGCCGAGAAATCGGGCCGCAAAGAGGCGGCGACCGCGGCACTCGAGACAGTGGTTACGCTGGACCCCGAGGATATCTTCGGTGCCGTGCTGAAACTGGCGCTTTTCGGCGCGACGGACGTTCCGCCCGCGCCGCCGAGCCGGTATGTCGAGCAACTGTTCGACGACTATGCCGAACGGTTCGACGAGGCGCTGGTCGAGCGGCTGGACTACAGCGTGCCGGAATCCCTGACCGACCTTATTCTCCAGCATGTCGGTGATGAGCGGCGTTTCGCCCATGTCATCGATCTCGGCTGCGGAACAGGGCTTTTCGGCGAACGGATCCGGGACCGCACCGACTTTCTGCAAGGTTTCGACCTTTCCGCCAACATGCTGGCGAAAGCCGCGGACAAGCAGACCTACGACCGTCTCGCGCAGGCCGATCTCTCCCTTCCCTTTGCCCAAAGCGGCTTCCCGAGCGCCCTGTCCGGCGCGGTGCCGGATCGACAGGCCGATCTCGTCTCGGCGGCGGACGTGCTAATGTATCTCGGCGATCTCGCAGAGGTCTTCGACACCGCCGCGCGCTTGCTGGAACCGGGCGGGCTTTTCGCCTTTTCGGTCGAGGACGCCCGCACCGTCAGCGCGCAGGCCGTCGGGGAAGGTTTTGTGCTGCGCCGCTCGCTGCGCTACGCCCATAGCGAAAGCTTCATCCGCGAGAAGGCCGACGGTGCGGGTTTCGCGATCGTGGCGATGCGGCGCGAGGTGATCCGCACCGAGGCCGGAAA
>CAMPIK010000298.1 GCA_946886325.1 uncultured Shinella sp. | reverse complement strand
ATAGTGGATTGCCTCGGCGGGGCGGCGAAACCTTGCCCGGCGGCGACGAGCCTGAACCTCGGAAGGCGACAGCAGCGACCACCGCTTGTCGTCGCTCGCCAGTCCATCTCCGCCCAATCTGCCGACGTCGTCCGGCCGTCACAAAAAGAATTTGGCGAATGCGGGGAGCGCTGGTAAGGTCGCTCCAACGAAAATCGAGAGAGCGCCTGCTGCAGCCGGATGGCTTTGCGCGGCGCGATAGGCAGCAACGTGAAAGACCCCGACAGCGGCCAGAGGCCGCCCGTTTCCGGGGGGCACGGCACGGGTGAAGCGAGACCGAAACGGTCGCGCCGCCGCAAGGGCAAGCAGAACGGCGCATCCCATGCGTCGGCTTCCCAGGCGAACCCGGGTCCCCGGTCCGGCCATGCCGGTCCGGCTGAAGGCCCCCAGACCAGACATCCCGATGCGCAGGGCGCAGGCGATCCCGCGCGCAAACGCAAGCGGCGCCGTCGCGGCAAGGGCGGCGGCGAAGCGCCGGTCCAGGCCGCGCGACAGCCGGTGGATGTAAAGCAGGCGGGCAGTCCTGACGGTGCCGGCCATCGCCGCAACAAGCGTCATGGCATGCGCGGGCTGCAGGGCCGGCCGCTCGCAAGCGGCGAGAAGCGCCCGGAACCGAAGTCGACAACCGCGGGTCAGGGCGCGCAGGCGCAGGCAGGCCACGAGACCGGCGCTTCGCCGACGAGCGTCAACGGATACAATGGCACCGGACACCACGGCAACGGTCAAACCCATGGTCCTGCCCGCGATGTCGCGCAGGGGCCGCGGCCGCAAAACCTTCATCCGCAGGCCGGCCGTCGCAGCGACGAGCAGGACCTGCCGTTTTATGCCGCGCTCGACCTCGGCACGAACAATTGCCGCCTGCTCGTCGCCCAGCCGACGCGGCCGGGACAGTTCCGTGTCGTCGATGCCTTCTCGCGCATCGTGCGGCTCGGCGAGGGACTGGGGGCGAGCGGCCGGCTGTCGGATGGCGCGATGGATCGCTCGATCGAGGCGCTCAAGATCTGCGCCTCCAAGCTTCGAAGCCGCAACATCCGCCGCAGCCGCCTGATCGCGACCGAAGCCTGCCGGGCGGCGGAAAACGGTCCGGCCTTCCTGGAACGGGTGCAGGCCGAGACCGGCCTCGACCTCGAAATCATCAACCGCGAGACCGAGGCCCGGCTTGCCGTCTCCGGCTGTTCGTCGCTGGTCGGGCGCGAGGCGAAGTCCGTCGTGCTTTTCGACATCGGCGGCGGATCGTCCGAGATCGCGGTGATCCGCATCGGCGAGAACCGCTCGAGCCGGCTTGCCAACCACATCACCCACTGGACCTCGCTGCCCGTCGGCGTCGTGACGCTGTCGGAGCGGCATGGCGGGCGGGACGTGACGCCGGAAAGCTTCGCCGCCATGGTCGGCGAGGTCGAAGGCATGCTCGCGTCCTTCGATTGCCCGCAGGACAGCGACTGGGCGACGCCGGAGGATTTTCATCTGATCGGAACATCGGGCACGGTGACGACGCTCGCCGGCGTGCATCTCGATCTGCCGCGCTACGATCGCCGTCGCGTCGATGGCGTCTGGCTGTCGGACGACGAGGTGACGGCGATGCAGGCGCGGCTCCTGTCCTGGGATTTTTCCGCGCGCGCCGCCAATCCCTGCATCGGGCCGGATCGCGCCGATCTCGTGCTTGCCGGCTGCGCCATTCTTGAGGCGATCCGCAACCGCTGGCCGTCGACGCGCATGCGTGTCGCCGATCGCGGCCTGCGCGAGGGTCTCCTGACGGACATGATGGCGGATGACGGCGTCTGGCGCCGCGGCCGCCATCGCCGGCAGAACCGGTCGGGCTACCGGCAGCCGACAGCACCGGAGGGCAATGCCCCATGAGCAAGCCCCCCGTCAGCGGCAACCGCACCGGGCGCAAGCTCGGCCAGAAGGTCAAGAAGGGCAAGCTGAAGGCGTCGTCGCGGCGCTGGATCGAGCGCCATATCAACGATCCCTATGTGCAGCGCGCCAAGCTCGAGGGCTATCGCGCGCGCGCGGCCTTCAAGCTGCTCGAGATCGACGAGAAGCACCAGATCCTTGCCGGCGCCCGGCGCATCATCGATCTGGGCGCAGCCCCCGGAAGCTGGTCGCAGATCGCGGCCAAGGTGACGGATTCCACCGACGCCGACCCGCGGGTGGCGGCGATCGATTTTCTTGAGATGGACCCGCTGCCGGGCGTGCACTTCCTGCAGATGGACTTTCTCGAACCGGATGCGCCTGCGAAGCTCATCGAGGCGGTCGGCGGCACGCCGGATCTGGTTCTGTCCGACATGGCGGCGCCGACCACCGGCCACCGCCAGACGGATCACATCCGCACGATGCATCTCTGCGAAGTCGCCGCGTATTTTGCCGTCGAGGTGCTGGCCGAAGGCGGGCATTTCCTCGCCAAGACCTTCCAGGGCGGCACGGAGCGCGAGCTCCTGACGATGCTGAAGCAGAATTTCAGGCAGGTCATCCACGTCAAGCCCGGCGCCTCGCGCGCGGAATCGGTCGAGATGTTCCTGCTCGCCAAGGGCTTCAAGGGGCGCAGCCGCGCGGCGCCGTCAGACCATGAAGCAGACGACGAGGCAGACGCGTGATGCTGCTCTATACGACCGTCGGGACCAACGATCTGGAAAAGGCCGGCCGCTTCTATGATGCCGTCCTGCCTTTGCTCGGCTATCGCCGCCAGCGCGAGGGTGATGATGAGATCGGCTACGGGGCGGAGGAGGACGTGCGGTGCCGCTTCTGGGTGGTCGAACCGTTCAATCGCGAGCCGGCGACCTATGGCAACGGCGTGACGATCGCCTTCGATGCGCCGAGCAGGGCCGCGGTCGAAGCCTTCCATGCGGCAGCCCTTGCGCAGGGCGGTGCCGACGAGGGTGCGCCGGGGCTGAGGCCCTTCCATGCGAATTTCTATGCCGCCTTCGTGCGCGACCTCGACGGCAACAAGCTCGTCGCCGTCTGCGAGCGGCCCGAATAGCGCCTACTTCACCGCCGTCGTCGTTTCGCTTTCCGTGATCGCCAGCCTGTGGCCCGAGACGGAGGCGCCGGCATTCTTCGCCATGGAGATGAAGGGGATGACGGCGGCAAGCGTCAGCACCGATATGATCATGAAGGCGATCTGGAAATCGCCGAGTTCCAGCGGCGAGCCCGTCAGGCTGGTCTCGATCTCGAGGATCGTGCCGGCGACCGCGACGCCCATGGCGAGGCTGATCTGCTGGAGTGCTGCACTCATCGAGGTGGCCTTGCTCGCATCCGCATCGTCGATGTCGGCAAAGGCGAGCGCGTTGATGCTGGTGAAGAAGAACGAGCGGGCGAAGCCGGCGAGAAGCAGCACGAAGCCGATAAGGATGAAAGACGTCGCGGGCGTGAAGAGGCCGTTGACGAAGGTCAGCAGCGCGCCGGCGATGCTGGCGACGATCAGCGTCGTGCGGAAGCCTGCAAATGTCAGCACCCGCTTGGCATAGAATTTCGTGGTGATCGCGCCGATTGCGCCGGTGAAGGTGACAAGGCCGGACTGGAACGGCGTCAGCCCGAAGCCGACCTGCAGCATCAGCGGCATGAGGAAGGGCACGGCGCCGACCGAGATGCGGAAGAGCGTGCCGCCGATCGCGGCCGCCCGGAAGGCGCTGTCCCGGAAGAGATTGAGGTCGAGGATCGGTGCCGGGTGCCGGCGCGCATGGCGGATGTAGAGCCAGCCGCTGATGAGGCCGATGACGGTGGAGACGGCGCCGATCCACGGCGGCAGCGCCGGCAGGCTGATGACGGAAAGACCGAACATCGTGCCGGCGGCGGCGACCGCGCTCAGGATGAAGCCCTTGCCGTCGAGCGGCGGCGGCGCGGCGGCCTTGATCTCCGGCAGGTAGATGCCCGAAAGCACATAGCCGACGATGCCGACAGGCACGTTGATCAGGAAGATCCAGTGCCAGGAGAAATAGGTGGTGATGAAACCGCCGAGCGGCGGGCCGGCAAGCGGCCCGACGAGCGCGGGGATTGTCAGCAGCGCCATGGCGGAGACGAGTTCGCTGCGCGAGGTGCTGCGCACCAGCACGAGGCGCGCGACCGGCGTCATCATCGCCCCGCCCATGCCCTGCAGGAAGCGGGACACGACGAAGGCGAGCAGGCTGCCGGAGACGGCGCAGAGCACCGAGCCGACGATGAAGACGAGGATCGCGAGGCGGAAGATGCGTTTGGCGCCGAACCGGTCCGCCATCCAGCCGCTTGCCGGAATGAAGATCGCGAGCGACACCATGTAGGATGTCAGCGCCAGCTTCAGCGTGATCGGCCCGACGCCGAGATCAGCCGCGATCGCCGGCAGGGACGTCGCGATGACGGTGGAATCCATCTGCTCCATGAAGAGCGCGACGGCAAGGATCAGGGGAATGACGCGGTTCATCGGGCGGCGAGCAACTCCGGGCGGCACGCGGC
>CAMPIK010000297.1 GCA_946886325.1 uncultured Shinella sp. | reverse complement strand
AAACGCCCGACGTCCTTGCTCGGCAGATGATCGAGCCCTTCCGCCGCATCGAGGCGCGAAAGGTCGGCCATCATCACGACCACCTCGCCTTCGGCGTGCCAGCCGGCCTGGTCCATGTAGGCGACGAGCTGCGGCGGCGTCAGCGGCGTCTGGCGCACCAGCAGCGGGCGGCCGTAGTCGGAGAAGCGTTTTGCCGCCTTTTCCAGGCGAACGGCAATGTCGCGATAATCCGAGTGATCCAGCGGATTGACGGAATTCAGCCGGCGCGACGAATGCCCCGCCGTCAGCCGGATGAGCCAGCTTCCGTCATAGAGCACGGAGGCCGACGGCCAGGCGCGAAAGCCGACCGCTTCGAGCCGGCGCACGGCCGGCAGATCGGGCGCCGCTGGCCGCAGGTCACCGGCGGGATGGTTGCGATCGCTCACGCGTGAATGCTCTTCTTCGCTCAACTGCGATAGTCGCCGTTGATTTCGACATAGGCCTTGGTCAGGTCGCAGGTCCAGACCGTGGCGCGCCCGTTGCCAAGCCCGATATCGACGCGGATCGGAATGTCCTCTTCCTTCATCACGGCGCTCGCCTCGGCCTCGGAATAGTCAGGGTCGCGCTCGCCGTCGACGGCAACGCGGACATGGCCGAACCAGATCGCGAGGCGGTCGCGGTCTGCCATTTCGCCTGATTTGCCGACCGCCATGACGACACGGCCCCAGTTGGCGTCCTCGCCGGCAACGGCCGTCTTGACGAGCGGCGAATTGGCGATCGAAAGCGCAATCACCTTGGCGGCGGCATCGCTTTCAGCGCCCTCGACGGTGATTTCGACCATCTTGCGCGCACCCTCGCCGTCGCGCACGACCTGCAGTGCGAGGTCGCGGAGCAGGTCGGCAAGCGCTGCGCGAAACGCTTCCAGCGCCGGGTCCGCCGCATCGACGACCCTCTGCTGGCCGTCCGCAGCCGCGGCACCCGTGGCAAACAGCATCAGCGTGTCGGAGGTCGAGGTGTCGCTGTCGACCGTCACCGAGTTGAAGGTCGGGCCGACGGCCCCGGACAGAAGCGCCTGCAACACCGAGGACGCGATGTCGGCATCTGTGACGACGAAGGAGAGCATGGTCGCCATGTCAGGCGCGATCATGCCCGAACCCTTGGCGATGCCGTTGATCGCGACCGTGACATCGCCGATCTTCGCCGTGCGCGTCGCGACCTTCGGATAGGTATCCGTCGTCATGATCGCCTTGGCGGCCTCGAACCAGAAATCGCCTTCGGCGGAAACCGCCAGCGTGTCGAGCACGCCGGAGAATTTCGATGCGTCGAGCGGTTCGCCGATGACGCCGGTCGAGGCGAGGAAGACCTCGCCTTCCCTGCAGCCCACGGCCTTCGCCGCCGCAACGGCGGTCATCGCTGTCGCCTCGCGTCCCTTGCGGCCGGTGAAGGCGTTCGCATTGCCGGAATTGACCACGACCGCGCGGGCAACGCCGCCGGGCAGGTTGGCGCGGCAGAAATCGACGGGAGCGGAGGGGCATTTCGAACGCGTGAAGACGCCGGCGACGGAGGCCGGACGGTCGAAGACCATCATCAGCACGTCGGTGCGGTTCTTGTACTTGATGCCTGCGGAAGCGGTCGCCATGCGCACGCCGCGGATCGCCGGCATATCGGCATAGGATTTCGGAGCGAGCGGAGAGACGGAGACGGACATGCACTTTCCCGTAAGATATGCGGCCCGGCAAAACCGGGCCGCGATGACGACGTCCTACTGCTGCGGCTTTTCTTCCGCCTGCGGCGCATTCACCGCGTCATAGGCCTTCTTGAGTTCCGGGTCGGCAATCTCGACGCCGGCATCGGCCTTGGCCTTCTCAAGCAGCTCGACATACTTGTCGCGCATGACGATCTGGCGAACCTGACCCTCGACCTGTTCCAGCGCCGGCGGCTGCTGCTTGCGCTTTTCCTCGACCTTGATGACGTGGAAGCCGAACTGGGTCTTCACCGGTTCCTTGGTGTAGGTGCCCGGCTCCAGCGTGAAGGCCACGGCCTCGAATTCCGGCACCATGCGTCCCTTGCCGAAGAAGCCGAGGTCGCCGCCTTCGGATTTGTTGGGGTCGGTCGACTTTTCCTTGGCCAGTTCGACGAAGTCCTTGCCGCCGTCGAGGTCGGCGATCACGGCCTTGGCCTCATCCTCGGTCTTGACCAGGATATGGCGCGCGCGAACCTCGTCCTGCGGCTCGATCTTGGCGATTTCCGCCTCGTAGCGCGCCTTGACCTCATCAGGGGTCACGGCATCGACGACGTGTTTCTTGAAATAGGCGTTGTGAAGCTCGCGGTCGGTCAGATAGGCGATGCGCTGCTTGAAGGCCGCGTCGTCCTGAAGGCCCTCCTTCGAGGCATCTGCGGCAAGAAGCTTGATATCGATGACGGACGAGAGCGCGGCGACGCGCTTCTGGGCATCCGGCAGGTTTGCAAGCTGCGGGTCGAGGCCGGTCACGGCCAGGTCGATTTCGGACTTCAGGATCTCGACGCCGCCAACTTTGGCCACCACCGGATCGGCGGTCTCCTCGGCAAGGACCGGGAAGGCAACCGTGGTGAAGAGCAGCAGCGCGGCGGCTGCAAGTGTGCGGTTCTTAAGCATCGTAGACCTTTCACATCCATGCCGAAATCAGGGCGATTTCGGACCTCAACCGGTTGAACAGCACTGGAATGTGGCCATTCTGCAACCGACTGCGCCGTTGACATCATTCGACCCCCCTCTTATCTGTCACGCAATCTCGCGTCCAGATAAGTTTCCGGGCGTTTCACGGCTTTGCGCGCATTCCCACCCGGCCGCTGGACGCCAAAGACATATAACAGAAAGGACCATTCTGATGGTCAGTCTCGGCGGCATCGCCCGCAAACTGTTCGGCTCCTCCAACGATCGTCGTGTCCGCGCCTACAAGCCGAAGGTCGATGCGATCAACGCGCTGGAAAGCGAGATGAAGGCGTTGAGCGACGACGCGCTCAAGGCGAAGACCATCGAGTTCCGCCAGCAGCTTGCGGACGGCAAGACGCTGGACGACATTCTGGTGCCGGCTTTCGCCGTCGCCCGCGAGGCGGCCGTTCGCGTGCTCGGTCTTCGCCCCTTCGATGTCCAGCTCATCGGCGGCATGATCCTGCATGAAAAAGCGATCGCCGAGATGAAGACCGGCGAAGGCAAGACGCTGGTCGCGACGCTTCCCGTCTATCTGAATGCGCTCGCCGGCAAGGGCGTGCATGTCGTGACAGTCAACGACTACCTCGCCTCGCGCGACTCCGCGATGATGGGCCGCATCTACGGCTTCCTCGGGCTGACGACCGGCGTCATCGCCCACGGCATCGACGACGACCAGCGCCGCGCCGCCTATGGCTGCGACGTCACCTACTGCACCAACAACGAACTCGGCTTCGATTATCTGCGCGACAACATGAAGTATGATCGCGCCCAGATGGTCCAGCGCGATCACTTCTACGCGATCGTCGACGAGGTGGACTCGATCCTCGTCGACGAGGCGCGCACCCCGCTCATCATCTCCGGTCCGCTCGACGACCGGTCCGATCTCTACACGCAGATCGACACGTTCATTCCGCTCCTCGACGAGGAGGACTACGAGATCGACGAGAAGCAGCGCTCGGCCAACTTCTCCGAAGTCGGCACCGAGAAGCTCGAAAATCTGCTGCGGCAGGCCGGGCTCTTGAAGGGCGAGTCGCTCTATGACGTCGAGAACGTCGCGATCGTGCATCACATCAACAATGCGCTGAAGGCACACAAGCTCTTCACCCGCGACAAGGACTACATCGTCCGCAACGACGAGATCGTCATCATCGACGAGTTCACCGGGCGCATGATGCCGGGGCGGCGCTATTCGGACGGCCAGCACCAGGCGCTCGAAGCCAAGGAGAAGGTTTCGATCCAGCCCGAGAACCAGACGCTGGCCTCGATCACCTTCCAGAATTATTTCCGCATGTACGACAAGCTTGCCGGCATGACCGGCACGGCATCGACGGAAGCCGAGGAGTTCGGCAACATCTATGGCCTCGAAGTCGTCGAGGTTCCGACCAACCTGCCGATCCTGCGCATCGACGAGGACGACGAGGTCTACCGGACGGGCGAGGAGAAATTCAAGGCGATCATCGACGAGATCAAGGACGCGCAGTCGCGCGGCCAGCCGGTCCTCGTCGGCACCACCTCGATCGAGAAGTCCGAATATCTGGCCGACCGCCTGAAGAAGGCCGGCGTATCCGGCTTCCAGGTGCTGAACGCCCGTTATCACGAGCAGGAAGCCTATATCGTCAGCCAGGCCGGCGTGCCGGGCGCCGTGACAATCGCCACCAACATGGCCGGCCGCGGCACGGACATCCAGCTTGGCGGCAATCTCGAGATGCGTCTCGAGCGCGAACTGGCCGAGCTTCCGGAAGGGGCCGACCAGGAGGCCAAGCGCGCCTCCGTCATCGCCGAGGTCAAGAAGCT
>CAMPIK010000296.1 GCA_946886325.1 uncultured Shinella sp. | reverse complement strand
GCCGCGACGCCCGGCGCGCCGAGATCAAGGCATCCGGCGACTTCCACCTGACGCTGGCGACGATCGCCGGCAACAGCATCATGGAGCGCTTCATGGATGAGTTGGTCGCCCGCTCGTCGCTGGTGATTGCGCTTTACGGGCAGTCGAGCGTGTCGAGCTGCGGCCACCGCGAGCATGAGGACATCGTCTCGGCCCTCGAGGCCGGCGACACGGACAAGGCCTGCGCGCTGATGCTGCACCACATCGATCACATCGAGGCGGATCTCGACATGCGCGCCAAGAACGGCATCGACCTCAGGGAAGCTCTGTCGATCTGACGTCGGGCGCGGATGCATCGGCAGGGTCGCGGGTAAAGCTCTGGAACAACCGGCGCAGGCCTTCCTTGCCCTGCCGGGCGATATCGAACCGGCGGCCGTAGAGCAGCCATTCCGTGCAGAGCCCCTTCATCATCCAGCGCAGCGCCGACGCCGCCGAGCCGGGCGTCCAGCAGGGTGTCAGTTGCCCGTTGGCGGCAGCCGCCGCGAAGGCCATTTCCAGCGCCTTCATGTGTTCGTCGTCGACCTGCTGCTGCTCGTTCAGCATGGCTTCGAGATCGCCGCTGTAGTCGCAGCGCAGGAGGATCGCGAGGATGCGCTGGCGCTGCGTGTCCTGCGAGAGATGGTCGAGCCAGTCGCCCGCCATGCGCTCGACGAGCGCAAGCGCGTTGCCGTTGGCGGCCGCCATCTCCTCCATGACCATGTCCTTCTGCGGCAGCGGAACGGACTTGTAGAGCGCGATGAAGAGGGCCGTCTTGTTTTCGAAATGCCAGTAGATGGCGCCGCGCGTGACACCGGCCGCATGCGCGACGTCTTCCATCGTGGCGGTGGAAACGCCCTTTTCGTAGAAGACGCGCTCCGCCGCGCAGAGAATCTGCCGGCGGGTCTCCTCGGCATCGGCTTTGGTCCTGCGCATGGGCCTCCCTGCATGCGGGGGACCCGCCCTTTCGGACGAGCCCCGTTGGCGTTATTCGGCGGGTGCCGGCTGCGTCTCGGCTTCGGATGCCTTCTTCTTCCGGCCGTAGCCGAAGAGCTTCATCACCGCGACGAAGAAGACCGGCACGAAGAAGAGCCCGAGCACGGTGGCGGTGATCATGCCGCCCATCACGCCCGTGCCGATGGCGCGCTGGCTGCCGGAACTGGCGCCTGTGGCGATCGCGAGCGGCAGAACGCCGAGCGTGAAGGCCATCGACGTCATCAGGATCGGCCGGAAGCGCAGGTGGCAGGCCTCGATGGTCGCCTCGAGCAGGTCCTTGCCCGCGGCAAGCTCGTCCTTGGCGAACTCGATGATCAGGATCGCGTTTTTCGCCGAGAGCCCGATGATCGCGATCATACCCACCTTGAAGTACACGTCGTTCGACATGTCGCGCAGGGTGACGGCAATGACCGCCCCGATCACGCCGAGCGGTACGGCGAGAATGACGGCCAACGGGATCGACCAGCTTTCGTAAAGCGCCGCAAGGCAGAGGAACACCAGCAGGCAGGAGAGCGCGATCAGGATCGGCGCCTGCGAGCCCGACTGGATTTCCTGCAGCGACTGCCCGGTCCATTCGAAGCCGAAACCGGCAGGCAACTGGCCGGCCAGCCGCTCCATTTCGGCGATGGCATCGCCCGAGGAGAAGCCTGGCTTGGTGTCGCCGCTGAGGCGCACGGCCGGATAGCCGTTGTAACCGACCGACTGCGTCGATGCCTTCACCCATTCGGCCGTTGCGAAGGCCGAGATCGGCACCATGCCGCCATTCGCATTGCGGACGTTGAGGTTCAGGAGATCGGCCACCTGCATGCGCTGGTTCTGATCCGCCTGCACCGTCACGCGCTGCATGCGTCCCGAATTCGGGAAGTCGTTGACATAGGTCGAGCCGAGGCTTGTCGAGATCGTCGAGTTGATGTCGGCGAAGGTCACGCCGAAGGTGTTGGCCTTCTCGCGGTCGATGGTGATGTTGACCTGCGCCGCGTCGGGCATGCCTTCGAAGCGCACGCCGGCGACGACGTTGCTCTGGGCCGCCAGGCCGAGAAGCTGGTCGCGCGCCTGGGCAAGCGCTTCCTGCCCCAGACCTGCGCGGTCCTGCAGGCGGAAGGAGAAGCCGCCCGTCGTGCCGAGACCCTGGATCGGCGGCGGCGACAGCGCGAAGCTGATCGCATCCTTGATCTGGCTCATCGCACCCGTCGCCCGTCCGGCGATCGATTGCGCCGCGTTTTCCGGCCCGCGCTCGCTCCAGTCCTTCAGCGTCACGAAGGCGAGACCCGCGTTCTGCCCCGCACCGAAGAACGAGAAGCCGTTGATTGCCACGATCGTGTTGACCGCCTCTTCCTTCTGGAAGATCGCCTCCGCCTCGCGGATGACGTCATCCGTGCGGTGGCCCGTCGCCTCGGACGGCAACTGGAACATGACGATGACGAAGCCCTGGTCCTCGTCCGGAAGGAAGGACGACGGCAGTTTCAGGAACAGGTAGCCGAGGCCGGCGAGGATCGCGAGGTAGATGACGAGAATGCGTCCGGTCCGGCGCACCAGCCAGCTGACGCTGCCGCTGTAGCCCCTCGACGTGCGGTCGAAGGAACGGTTGAACCAGCCGAAGAAGCCGCGCTTGGCATGGTGATGCCCCTTCGGCACCTGCTTCAGGAAACTTCCGCAGAGCGCCGGCGTCAGTGAAAGCGCAAGGAAGGCCGAAAACAGGATCGAGACGACCATCGTCAGCGAGAACTGCTGGTAGATGACGCCGACGGCGCCGGGGAAGAAGCCCATCGGGATGAAGACCGAAGCGAGCACCAGCGTGATGCCGATGACGGCGCCGGTGATCTGCTTCATCGCCTTGCGGGTCGCTTCCTTCGGCGGAAGCCCCTCCTCCGACATGATGCGCTCGACGTTCTCCACCACGATGATGGCGTCGTCGACGAGAATGCCGATCGCCAGAACCATGGCGAACATCGTCAGCACGTTGATGGAGAAGCCCATCGCGAGCAGCACCGCGCAGGTGCCGAGCAGCGCCACGGGCACGACCAGCGTCGGGATGATGGTGTAGCGGATGTTCTGCAGGAACAGGAACATCACGAGGAAGACGAGGCCCATCGCTTCCAGCAGCGTGTGCAGCACCTTCTCGATCGACACTTCGACGAAGGGAGAGGTGTCATAGGGAACGCTGTATTCGAGCCCCGGCGGGAAGAACTGCGAAAGCTCGTCCATGCGCGCCTTGATCGCGGCAGACGTCTCCATGGCGTTGCCGGTCGGCGAAAGCTGGACGCCGATCGCCGCCGACGGCTGGCCGTTGAGGCGGGTCGAGAAGGAATAGCTCTCGCCGCCGACCTCGATGCGCGCCACGTCGCGCAGCCTGACGGCCGAGCCATCGGCATTGCCGCGAAGCACGATGGCGCCGAACTCCTCCGGCGAAGAGAGCTGACCCTTGATGTTGACCGGGGCCGCGATCTGCTGGGTGATCGGGTTCGGCTGCGCGCCGATCGAGCCCGCCGCAATCTGCGCGTTCTGCGCCTGGACGGCGGCCGTGATGTCCGATGCCGTCAGGTTGAGGCCGAGCATCTTGTCGGGATCGAGCCAGATGCGCATCGAGCGCTGCGTCGCGAAAAGCTGCGCGCGACCGACGCCCGGAATACGCTGGACTTCGCTCAGCACGTTGCGGTTCAGATAGTCGCCGAGACCGATCGCGTCCATCGAGCCGTCGGTCGAGGTGAGCGAGACGATCAGCAGGAAGCCGGAGCCGGCCTCCTCGACCTGCACGCCCTGCCGCCGCACGCTGTCAGGCAGGCGCGGCTCGACGCGGCTGACGCGGTTCTGCACGTCGACCGAGGCCTGGCTCGGATCGGTGCCCGGCGCGAAGGTGATGTTGATTTCAGCCGATCCGGAGGCACTTGAAGTGGACTCGAAATAGAGCAGGCCGTCGATGCCGTTCAGCTCGTCCTCGATGAGCTTCGTGACGCTCTGGTAGGTGTCCTGCGAGGACGCGCCCTGATAGGTCGTGCTGACCGAAATCTGCGGCGGCGCGACATCCGGATACTGGGAAATCGGCAAGAGCGGGATGGCGATGATGCCGGCGATCATGATGAAGATCGCGACCACCCAGGCGAAAATCGGCCTGTCGATAAAGAAACTCGGCATGATCAGGCCCTCACTTCGCCTGCTCGGCCGGCTCTGCGCCGCCCTCGGCGTCGGCTGCCGGCTGTTGCGCTTCACCGTCGGCTGCCGGCGTCTCACCCTCGCCCGCCGCCGGCTTTTGCTCGCCGCCTTCGGATGCGGCTGCCTGCGGCTGCCAGTCCGCCGGCACGACCTCGCCGCCCGGCTGCACCTTCTGGAAGCCCTCGACGATGACCTTCTCGCCGTTGGCAAGTCCCTCGGTCACGACCCAGTTCGTGCCGATCGCACGGCCTGTCTTGACCTGCCGGACACCGGCCTTGTTGTCGGCCGAGACGACGAACACCTGGG
>CAMPIK010000295.1 GCA_946886325.1 uncultured Shinella sp. | reverse complement strand
GGGGCGGTGCGGGCTCGAACCTCGGCTCGCGTGCGGAATGACGCTCTTCCTCGGCATGAAACTCCGCGACGATCGTCTCCTCGTCGACGAAATCGCTCTCGTCATGCCGCGTGTCGGCCTGGCGGTAGTCGTTTGCCGGCTCGTCGCCGAAACCCGGAGGGTCGTTGCTCTCGATGATCCGTCGGATCGACGCCAGAATCTCGTCCATGGACGGTTCGCGTGCGACATTTGGCTGAGCCATTTTCATCCCCGTTCTCTGCGATATCCGGCGGCGGCAGGCAGCGCGCCGCAGACCTTCGAAGACCATAGGCCACCCGCGCCGGCAAACAACCGGCGCGAATCAGCTCTTGCAAGTGATGCACAGATTTGTGGCCGGTGCCATTCCCAAGCCTTTTTGCG
Source organism: uncultured Shinella sp. (assembly GCA_946886325.1). Next base: position 4,069 of record CAMPIK010000295.1, on the reverse strand, counting down.
GAACCTAGCGGCCGTCCACCGTGCGCAGGCCGAACCACTTGTCCTTGACGGCCTCGTAGTGCTCCTCGGCGCGATATTCCGCGACCTTAAGGTTCTGGCTGGTGACCGTCAGCTGGCCCATCGCTGCAATCAGCGCGTAGCTCGCGACGACGGCGGTGTGCTGGGCGATCGCCAGGCTCTCGCGCGCATCGAGCACCGTCTGCTGGGCGTTGAGAACGTCGAGCGTCGTGCGCTGGCCGACATTGCGCTCCTCGATGACGCCTGATAGCGCGAGGTTTGCGGCACGGATCTGGGTCTGGTTGGCGGCAATCGCCGCGCGGGCGGCCTCAAGCTGCGCATGCGCCGAGACGATCGCCTGCTGCACCGACATGCGCGCGGAATCGACGAGAATGCGCTGCTCGCCGAGCGTTTCCTTGGCCTGGCGGATCTGGCCGTATTCCAGGCCGCCCTGATAGAGCGGAATGGTGACGCGCGCGGTGACGCTGCCGGTCACGTTGTCGTTGGTACTGCCGGAATCGTTGACCGACTTGTAGACGTCGCCCTGCAGCGAGACGCCGGGCAGCATCGTGCCCTCGGCCGCCTTCACATTGTAGCCTGCGGAATCGACGCTGCGCTGTGCCGCGAGGATCGAGGGATGTTCGCGCATGCCGGTCGCCACCGCCTGGTCGAGCGATCGCGGCAACCCGCGGGACGCCGGCGACGGCTGCTTGATGCCGGTCGGCGCGATGCCGACGATCTGGACGTAAACGGCCTCGCTCTGCTTCAGCTGGGCAACCGCCGCCACGAGCAGGGACTGCGCCTCTGCAAGCTGCGCCTCGGCAAGGCTGACGTCGGTCCGGGTCCCCTCGCCGACCTCCAGCCGCGCGTTGGCAGCACTCAACTGTTCGCGCAGGAACGCGAGGTTCTGCTTGCGGATCGAGACGATCTGCTGGTCGCGGGCGATATTCGCATAGGATTCGGCCGCCGCGAGCAGGATCGAAATTTCGTTGGCCCGCAGCGCCTCGCGGTTGGCGAGCACGTTCGCCTCCGCCGATTTGACGCGGTTCAGCGTCTGGAAGCCGTCGAAAATCTGCTGAGAGATGGTGATGCCGTAGGACGAGGTGAAACTGTCCTGCGTCTTGATCGTCGGTCCGAAGAGGCCTGACGATATCCTCTTGTCAAAGACCGTGCGTGCCGCGTCGGCCTGGGCGACGCCGGAAATCTGCGGGCGCATCGCCGATTTGGCGATCGTGACGTTCTCGTCGATTGCGCGCAGCCCCGCGCGGGCGGCGTTGAGATCGGGATTGTGCTCATAGGCCCTGGCCATGGCGCCAAAGATCGTCTCGGCGGACGCGGCCTGGGACATCAGGACGAATGCCGGCGTCAGGGCAAGAGCGAAGGCGGTTCTTCGAAGGATGGACAAGGCTTACTCTCCACGCTTGGTCCCGGCACCAACCGTGCCGCTGCTGCCGCTTCCACTTGCGGGACCGCGGCTGACCGCATAGTTCCACAGGAAAGACGCCGCACCAATTGCCAAGCGACGCTGTTAACGACTTTCACACCATTCCATGCAGGGTCAAAAGCCCGGCGGCAAGTGGTGAGGGACCATTATAATTACATAGAAGGAGGCCGTTGCCGTTCGGCAACATCCTTGCGCCTGCTCAATACGGGATCGGTCGAACGATCCATAGGCAATGTCAGAAGACGAACTCTTTCGGGCGGGAGAAGCCCGGCAGCGGCTTGACGGACGTGTTGAAGGCGTCGCGCTCGGCGGTGATGCCGTGCTCGCGAATATAGAGACGGGCCTGCGATGCATTGCCGGTGCCTTCGACGACGACGAGCCTGCCGCCATCGCGCATCTGGGCGAAGAGCGCCTCGGGCACCTGCTCGACGGCACCGTGCACGAAGATCGCATCATAGGGCGCCTCGGGCGCATAGCCCTTTTCCAGCGGGCCGTTGACGACGGCGACATTGTCATAGCCGAGTTGCGCCAGCGTCTCGGTCGCACTTGCGGCCAGTTCCTCGTCGCATTCGAGCGCCACGACCGAGCCGCAGAGAAGCGAGAGCACCGCCGAGGCATAACCGGTGCCGCAACCGACCTCCAGCACGACGTCGCCCTTGTCGATCGCGGCAAGCTGGATCAGCTTGGCAAGCGGCGACGGCTCCATCAGGTAGCGGCCCGGCTTCAGCGCGATGTCATTGTCGATATAGGCAAGCGGCCGCATGGCCGCCGGCACGAACTCTTCGCGCGGAACGCTCAGGAAAGCATCGATAACGGCGTGCGACGTCACGTCGGTCGGCCGGATCTGGTTGTCGACCATCTTCGTGCGCGCTGCGGTGAAATCCATCATGTCCTGGCCCTGTCGTCCTGCGGCGGCCGCTCCCTTCGGAATACGGCGAACACCTGTCCTGTCGGCACCTGTCTTAGTGCGGATTTGCGCCGGGTGTCCATATCCGGGTTGTCGCATGGCCAACTTTTTGCGGCCGCAAATTGCCGGCGCCCGCCCGGCTTATCATGATTTATTTACTCCACATTGTTGCCTGCGGCGGCGAAAATATCGTATGCAGCGGTCAGATGCTGCCCGGCCGCCCCCTGGAGTGCCGCCCTTGGCCTGCCTCGTGCGGGCCGGAACGAAATCAATGAATGAGGATCATGCCGTGTCGATACGGTCGAGACTGATGCCGACGATCGCCTTGCTTGCGCTGTTGCCCTTCGTGGCGGCCGCACAGGAAACCACGCCAGTGCCTGCGGAGACCGGCCAGGCGGAAACGCAGGTGGAGCAGAGCGAGCCCGCGACGACCGCCACCGAAACGATCGTGCCCGCTGAAGGCATCGATAGCGCGAACGAGGCGGCAACGCCCGGCAGCGATGCGACGGCAGAGGAAAACGAAGCCGCCGGGGACGACGCGACGCCGCTCGACCCGCTCGACGACAGCGTGCCCGCCGGCGAGGAACGCCAGGCCGGCCTGCCGCACGACCTGTCGCCCTGGGGCATGTTCATGGCCGCCGACATCGTCGTGAAAGCGGTGATGGTGGGACTGGCCTTCGCCTCCGTCGTCACCTGGACGGTGCTTCTGGCCAAGATGGTCGAGTTGGGCGCGGCACAGCGCGCCGTTCGCCGCGCCGTCCGGCAACTGACGGCGGCGCGTGGTCTCACTGATGCCGAAAAGACGCTCGGCTCCGGCCGCAGCGTGTCCGCCCGCATGACGCAGGCCGCCCGCGAAGAGATGACGGCGAGCGAAGCCGCGCTCGACCATGTCTCCGACGGCGGCGTCAAGGAGCGCGTCGCCTCCCGCCTCTCGCGCATCGAGGTCAATGCCGGCCGGCAGATCACCAAGGGCACCGGCATTCTCGCGACGATCGGCTCGACGGCCCCCTTCGTCGGCCTCTTCGGCACGGTCTGGGGCATCATGAACTCGTTCATCGGCATCTCGCAGGCGCAGACGACCAATCTGGCGATCGTCGCGCCCGGTATCGCCGAGGCCCTGCTTGCCACCGCCATCGGCCTCGTCGCGGCCATTCCGGCCGTCGTCATCTACAATTTCCTCGCCCGCGCCATCACCGGCTACCGCCAGGCGCTGAGCGATGCCTCGGCCGGGATCGAGCGGCTGGTCAGCCGCGACCTCGACATGCGCCGCGCCTACCGGCATGCGGCACGCACCGGCGAGCAACCCGCGCTGAAGGCCGACCCGGCCTACGCCAGGATCGGGTGACGTCATGGCCAGCAAGATCCGGGAAGGCCAGGGGGACGACCTCGAGGAAAACAGCGAGATCAACGTCACGCCCTTCATCGACGTGATGCTGGTGCTGCTGATCATCTTCATGGTCGCTGCGCCGCTCGCCACCGTCGACATCAAGGTCGACCTGCCGACATCGGCGGCGCCGCCTCAACCGCGCCCCGACGAGCCGGTCTACGTCACGGTGCAGCAGGATCTTTCCGTCAGCGTCGGCAACGAAGAGGTCACGCATGTCGCGTTGCGCGAGGCGCTCGACCGCCTTACCGGAGAGGACCGCGAAGCCCGCATCTTCCTGCGCGCCGACAAGGCGGTCGCCTATGGCGACCTGATGACCGTCATGAATCTTCTGCGC
>CAMPIK010000294.1 GCA_946886325.1 uncultured Shinella sp. | reverse complement strand
AGGACAGCCGCCAGGTCATCGCCGTCGACCTGCAGGGCCATGGCCGCACGCCGCTCGGCGACCGGCCGATTGACATTCCCGCGATCGGCCGCGATATGGCGACGGTCGTCTCAGAGCTCGGCTACGACAAGGTCGATGTGCTCGGCTATTCCTTCGGCGGCGGCGTTGCTCTGCATTTCGCGGCGGAAGCGCCGGAGAAGGTTCGCCGGCTGGTCATCGCCTCGGCGCCTTATGCCAAGGATGGTTTCTTCCCGGAAATGATCCCGCAGCAGGAATCGGTCGGTGCCGCGATGGCGGACATGATGAAGGAAACGCCGATGTACCAGTCCTATGCCGCCGTGGCGCCGGATGTCTCGGAATTTCCGCAGCTGCTGGAGGCGATGGGCGATGCGATGCGCGCCGACTATGACGCATCTGCTGCGGTCGCGAAGCTGACGATGCCCGTCTTGCTGGTCTTCGGCGACAGCGACATGATCCGGCCGGAGCACATCGTCTCCTTCTACCAGAAGCTCGGCGGTGGCCTGAAGGATGCGGGCTGGATGCGCGAGCACATGTCGAAGAACCGCCTCGCGATCCTGCCGGGCCTGACGCACTACGAGGCCTTTACATCGCCCGCCCTGCTCGAGGCGGCGCTGCCTTTCCTCGATGCAGAGGATACGACGAAGAGCTGGGCCGACCAGGTCAAGGCCGCCGAATGACGGCGGATGGATAAAACCCTCTGCCGATGCAGCATCCTCGCCGGACCAACCGGCGAGGATTTTCGCGCTTGTGATTTGCCGAAGCTATTTCTTGTCGTCCGGCTGGCCGGGCGAAATCGGGTCGCTGGCGGGAAAGGTCTCTTCCAGCGATTCTTCCAGATAGTCGTCCTGCTCGGCCTTGTCTGACTTGTCCTTCTGCCGTGCACGCTCTTCCTCGAGCGATTTCTTCGGCGAATTGTCCTTGGCGTGTCCGGATCCGGTCATGGCGTTCTCCTGTGGTTCAAACAGTCGAACGCCTATGTAGGGCGCCAATGCCGCCGGGCGAGGGCAGACCGTCGCAGCCATTGAAATGAGTGGATCGGAAGCATGTTGCTCGACGGGGACGGAAACCGATTCCCGGAGCGGAAAAAATCCGACGCCTGTGCGACTGCATCCGCACAGGCGTCGAATAAGGCGATTCTATCGAATGCGCTTTGCGGCCGGTTCCGGCACGAGTTCGCCGGCGAGGCGCCGGTCGAGATAGTCTTCGCATTCCGCCATCAGCGTGTCGGTCTGGCCGCTGAAGAAGTGGTTGGCGCCCGGCACGGTCTTGTGCGTGATCAGGATACCCTTCTGCGCCTTCAGCTTGTCGACGAGGCCGTTGACGTCCTTCTCCGGTGCCACCTTGTCGGCTTCGCCGTTGATGATGAGCCCGGAAGACGGGCAGGGGGCGAGGAAGGAGAAGTCATAGGTATTGGGCTGCGGCGCGATCGAGAGAAAACCCTCGATTTCCGGGCGGCGCATCAAGAGCTGCATGCCGATCCAGGCGCCGAAGGAATAGCCGGCGACCCAGCAGCTCTTCGAATCCGGATGCAGGCTCTGCACCCAGTCGAGCGCCGAAGCAGCATCGGAGAGCTCGCCGGCGCCATGGTCGAATTCGCCCTGGCTGCGGCCGATGCCGCGGAAATTGAAGCGCAGCGTCGTGAAACCGCGCTTCTGGAACATGTAGAAGAGCTGGTAGACGATCTGGTTGTTCATCGTGCCGCCGAACTGCGGATGCGGATGCAGCACGATGGCGATCGGGGCGCTCTTCTGCTTGGACGGCTGGTAACGGCCTTCGAGGCGACCGGCGGGTCCGTTGAAGATGATTTCGGGCATTCTCTCTCCGCATGTTTTTGGCTCGAAAACCGATTCTTCAGCGCTGGATGTCTTGACGAAACCAGTCAGCTTTTCTAGAACCTAGTTTAGAACCATTCGAAACTGTTTACGCGCAGTCTGCGTGTCGAGTTTCGTCTCATACGGCAAGCCCGGCGGAAAATTCAAGGAAAATGCACCGGGCAGGCCATGGCAGGATCGGACAGGGCCAGACAGTGGCAGCACGCGACCGCACATATATGGACTGGAACGCGACGGCGCCGCTTTTGGCGCCGGCCCGCGACGCCTGTGTGGCGGCCCTCGATCTCGTCGGCAATCCGTCCTCCGTGCATGGCGAGGGCCGCAGGCTGCGTAGCCTCGTGGAGGGTGCCCGCCGGGACGTGGCGGCGCTTGTCGGAGCCGAACCGGCACACGCGATCTTCACGAGCGGCGCGACCGAGGCCGCCAATCTGGTGCTGACGCCCGATTTTCGCATGGGGCGCACGCCGATCACCATCGGCCGCCTCTATGTCTCGGCGATCGAGCATCCGGCCGTGCGCGAGGGTGGGCGGTTCGCGGCAGAGAAGGTCGCGCAGATTCCGGTATCGTCCGCCGGAGTGGTCGATCTTGCCGCGCTGGAGGCGCTGCTTGCCGGCCACGACACGGCAGACGGCCTGCCGATGGTTGCGATCATGCTGGCCAACAACGAGACCGGCATCGTCCAGCCGGTGCGGGCGGCGGCCGACATCGTTCATCGCTTCGGCGGGCTGATGGTCGTCGATGCCGTCCAGGCGGCCGGCCGGATGTTGCTTTCAATGGAGGCGCTCGGCGCGGATTTCCTGATCCTGTCGTCGCACAAGCTCGGCGGACCCAAGGGTGCCGGCGCGCTGGTGTCGCGCGGCGAGGTGCTGATGCCGAAGCCACTGATCCATGGCGGTGGCCAGGAAAAGGGGCATCGCTCCGGAACGGAAAACGTCGCGGCGATCGCCGGCTTCGCAGCCGCCGCCCTGGCGGCTGTGGACGACCTCGGCGACGGGCCGGAGACGCTCGCCGCAAGGCGCGACGCCATGGAGGCGGAGATGCTGCGGCTTGCGCCCGACACCATCCTGCATGGCAAGGACGCGGCGCGGCTTTGCAACACGAGTTTCTTCAGCCTGCCGGGCCTGAAATCCGAGACCGGGCAGATCGCCTTCGACCTCGAAGGCATTGCGCTTTCGGCCGGCTCGGCCTGCTCGTCGGGCAAGGTCGGTGCGAGCCACGTGCTGACGGCGATGGGCTTCGATGCGGGCCTCGGGGCGCTGCGCGTCTCGATCGGACGAACGACGACGGATGCCGAGATTGCGCGCTTTCTCGACGCCTTCGAAAGGATTGCCGGACGGCGTCGCCGGGAGGCGGCGGCCTGAGGCGGAAAGTTGCGGAAACACAAGTTTTCGCTTGCCAAGAGGTGTGAAAAGCCCCTTCTGGCGCCTACATAACCGGCGGGTCTTCCCGCCAACCGTTGACAAGCTGCCGGACCTTGTATCCGGCAAGATTGGAGAACGATATGCCTGCGGTGCAGGAAACAATCGATCAGGTCCGTCAGATCGACGTCGACCAGTACAAATACGGTTTCGAGACGATGATCGAGATGGACAAGGCCCCGAAGGGCCTTTCCGAGGATATCATCCGCTTCATCTCGGCCAAGAAAAGCGAACCCGAGTGGATGCTCGAATGGCGTCTCGACGCCTATCGTCGCTGGCTGACGATGGATGAGCCGAGCTGGGCACGCGTCGACTATCCGAAGATCGACTTCAACGATCTCTACTATTACGCGGCGCCAAAGGGCCAGACGGGTCCTAAGTCGATCGACGAGGTCGATCCGGAACTGCTGAAGATGTACGAGAAGCTCGGCATTCCGCTGCGCGAGCAGGAAATTCTGGCCGGCGTGCAGACCTCGAAGATCGCGGTCGATGCCGTCTTCGATTCGGTCTCGGTCGTCACGACCTTCAAGGAAGAGCTGAAGAAGGCCGGCGTGATCTTCATGTCGATCTCGGAGGCGATCCGCGAGCACCCCGATCTGGTCAAGAAATATCTCGGCACCGTCGTGCCGACGACCGACAACTATTATGCGACGCTGAATTCGGCCGTCTTCACCGACGGGTCCTTCGTCTTCGTGCCGAAGGGCGTTCGCTGCCCGATGGAACTGTCGACCTATTTCCGCATCAACGAGAAGAACACCGGCCAGTTCGAGCGCACGCTGATCATCGCGGAGGAGGGCGCCTACGTCTCCTATCTCGAAGGCTGCACCGCGCCGCAGCGCGACGAGAACCAGTTGCATGCGGCCGTGGTCGAACTCGTCGCGCTCGACGATGCCGAGATCAAATATTCGACGGTCCAGAACTGGTATCCGGGCGACAAGGACGGCAAGGGCGGCATCTACAACTTCGTCACCAAGCGCGGCGATTGCCGGGGCAAGAATTCCAAGATCTCCTGGACCCAGGTCGAGACCGGTTCGGCGATCACCTGGAAATACCCGTCCTGCATCCTGCGCGGCGACGGTTCGCGCGGCGAGTTCTATTCGATCGCCGTGTCGAACGGCCACCAGCAGATCGACAGCGGCACCAAGATGATCCACCTCGGCAAGAACACGTCGAGCCGCATCATCTCGAAGGGCATTTCGGCCGG
>CAMPIK010000293.1 GCA_946886325.1 uncultured Shinella sp. | reverse complement strand
ATCTGCTTGCCGCCGGTGCCGACGATCGTCTGCTCCGGCTTGTAGTCGAGCCCGTTCTCGCGCTTGAACTTTTCGGCGATCGCCTTGCGCAGTTCCGGAATGCCCGAAACCGGCGTGTACTTCGTCTCGCCGCGGTTGATCGCCTCGATCGCCGCCTGCTTGATATTGTCGGGCGTATCGAAATCCGGCTCGCCGGCTCCAAGCCCGATCACATCCCGGCCTTTCGCTTTCAACTCGCGCGCCTTCTGCGAGACGGCGATGGTGGCGGAGGGCTTCACACGGGAAAGGGCGTCGGCGAGAAAGGCCATGGTCGGATGTCCAGTTCGGGTTCAAAGACAACGGAAGGGCCAGGGGACAGGATGCCGGTCCCTTAGCGGTTAGGTCTATGTCGAATGTACTGCACTCTTGCAAGCGTTCCGGGGCAAAAAAGCGGATGCGCGCGGCCCAAACGGCCACCGATCGAAAAAATTCATGAACCCCATGACGGCTGTAAATAGATGCCACCTTCGCTGCGATGTTCTCAACCTGAAGCACGCAAAGGTTGATCCACCCTCCCAAGACAGAAATTTTTACGCGAAGTCTTAATGGGGCATTAAGGATTGCGGACTAGGATCAGCGTTGCTCGGGCCAGTTTCGAACGTGGATTGTTTCAGATGTCGGAACGCAGCATCTTCGCCAATCTGATCCGCGATGCGGACGGCTCTATCTCGACCACCTATGGTCCCTTCACCCTGCAATCGGCGCTGCAGCCGATCCTGCGCGAGACCGGCGATGGCGGACTTCAACTTGCGGCGATGGAAGGGCTCATCCGGGCAAGCCGCTCGGGCACGCCCTGCCTGCCCTCCGAGTTCTTCTCGGCCGTCGAGCCGCGGGACCGCGCACGGATCGACAGCCTCTGCCGCAATCTCCATATCCTGAACGCCGGCGCCCTGCGCCGAAAGACGGCGATCCTCGTCGTCAAGCTCGATCCTGCGCTCTTGCGCGAGGAACATGCGATCCGCCTCGAGATCGACCGCATGCGGATCGTCGCGCGCGAAGCGGCTATCGCGCCGGAACACATCGCCTGCGAAATCCGCAGGAGCGCAGACGAAACCGCAGCCCTCGCCGGCGACCTTGCCCGCCAGTTGCATGACCACGGCTTCAAGGTCGCGATCGACGGCTACAATGGCGACGACAGCGACCTAGAACGGCTGAAGCGGCTCGAGCCCGATCTCGTCAAGTTCGACAGCGCCTGGCTCTCGGGCTTCGCCACAAACTCGGCCGGGCTGGCGCTGCTGCGCGTCCTGATCGGCCAGTTTCATCGCGACGGCATCCTCCCCATCGTCTCCGGCATCGAAGAGCCCTGGCAGATCGAGCTTTGCCGCGATCTCGGCAGTCCGCTGATGGAGGGCTACCTGATTGCCCGGCCGGAACTGGCGCCGACCGGCTTCAACCTGCATTTTCCGGAAGACGATTTTGCACCGCCGGAGACGGCCACCGAAAGCGGCGACCCGCTTGCCGAACGAAGCGGACGTCGGGGCGCTGCCACATTCGGCAAACGCGGCGCCTAAACGGCGCAATATGTGCATTTATTCGGCCGGAAACCTTCGGAAACCGGCTTTTGCCCGTCGCCACGATCTTGCCACAATAACTGTCCCGGCCCGCCGCAATTCAGTCCCGGTGGCGCCGATATCCGGGTCTCTTCTGTCGTCATCAACGGCAGCAAGCCGATCGGACGAGAGCCGGGGGACGAAAAGATGTTTCTGGACAACGAAGACGCAAGGAGCAGCCTGAAGGCGAGCGAGAGCCGCGCGACCTTCTTCATAGCGCTCGTCGCAGCGACCGCCTGCATCCTCATGGTGTTCGGCCTGATGGGAACGGCAAAGGCCGAGGTGCCGATTGCAAGCGGCGCCGTGTCGTTATCAACGGACCACGCGGTCCCCGGCATCGAGGTCGCCTCGCTCGCCGTTGCGGCGCAGTCGGCGGAAACGACGGCAAGCGCCGTCGGCCGGCCGACGCTGCATCAGGCCGCCATCGGCGACCGCGGCCTGCTGATGGCGGGCATTGCGGCGGCCTTCGGCCTGATGCTCGTCGGTGGCCGCGCGCTCTGGCGCAACCACGTCTCCAAACCCATCAGGGCCAAGATCGACCGCCGGGGCGAGTAGGCGTCCCAGGCCAGCTTAGCGACCGGCCGTATCGGGGCGGAGCTTGCTTTCCATCTCCAGCACCTTTTCAGGGATAGCATCGCCGAAATCGGAAAGCTCGTAGACCGGGCGGATTTCGATTTCGCTCGGTCCCGGCATCGGATTGGGGCAGCGCTTCACCCATTCGATCGCCTCTTCCATGTCCTTCACCTGCCACAGCCAGAAGCCGGCGACGAGTTCCTTGGTCTCGGTGAACGGTCCGTCGATCACGAGACGCCCGGGGCCGTCGAAGGCGACGCGCTTGCCGGCGGCGGAAGGCTTCAACCCGTCGCCCGACAGAAGGATGCCGGCCTTGACCAGTTCCTCGTTGTAGCTGCCCATGGCTTCCAGCAGTTCCGTCGAGGGCAAGGCGCCCGCCTCGCTGTCCGCCGTCGCCTTTACCAGCACCATCACACGCATCGTGTCTTCTCCTTGGATCGAGGGAGCCCGATTGCCCGCCCTGCAAGAGACGATGGCGAAAGATAACATCCGACAAAAGCGGCAATCTTTTTTTGGCTGTTTCCCAAGTCGCCTGTTCACTCCGGCGTGATAGCGCTTGAAGACGGCGCCTTGCGGGCACACGTACCGGGAACCGGTAAGAAAACGAACTGCGGGACTGTCAGCATGCGCACCCTATTCCAGAGCCTTGGTCTGTCCTTTGTCGCCCTGATGCTCGCTGCCGGTCCGGGCTGGGCTGAGGTTCTGGACGTGCCGAGCCAGAAAGTGCCGCTCCGCGTCGAAACCGTGGCGACCGGCTTGCAGCAACCCTGGTCGGTGGAAGTCCTTCCCGACGGCAGCTATATCGTCAGCGAACTCGCAGGCCGCCTCCGGATCATCCGCAACGGCGCGATTTCAGAACCGATCGATGGCGTGCCCGCCGTGTCCGCCAGGGGCCAGGGCGGCTTGCTCGACATCGCCCTTGCGCGCGATTTCGCCATCAGTCGCGTTCTCTTCCTGACCTACAGCGTCGCCGGAGAGACCGGCACAGGCACGGCAGTCGGCCGCGCGACACTGTCGGATGACGGGAGGCGGCTGGAATCCTTCAAGCGCATCTTCGTCATGAACCGGCTGACCGGCCGCGGGCAGCATTTCGGCTCGCGCATCGCGATCGCCGACGATGGCAGCCTCTTTTTCGGCATCGGCGACCGCGGCCAGATGAACCGCGCGCAGGACCCGCGCGACCATGCCGGTTCGATCCTGCATATCAATGCCGACGGCAGCATTCCGGCAAGCAATCCCTTCGCCGGCACGTCGGACGGCCTGCCGGAAATCTGGTCGATCGGCCATCGCAACCCGCAGGGCATCGACATCGATCCCGCCGGCGGACAGCTCGTGACGGTGGAGCATGGCGCCCGCGGCGGCGACGAGGTCAACCTGCCCCAGCCCGGCCGGAACTACGGCTGGCCGGTCATCTCCTACGGCAAGCACTATTCCGGCGTGGAGATCGGCGAGGGACAGGTCGCCGACGGCTACGAGCAGCCGCTCTTCTACTGGGACCCGTCGATCGCCCCCGGCGCCATCGCCGTCTACCGCGGCGCGATGTTTCCGGAATGGGACGGCAATCTCCTGGTCGCGGCCCTGAAATACCAGCTGCTTGCGCGGCTGGAGCGCGACGAAACCGGGGCGGTCGTCTCGGAAGAACGCCTGTTCGACGGCGAATTCGGCCGCATCCGCGACGTCAAGGTGGCGCCCGACGGCTCGGTCCTGATGGTGACGGATGACGACGATGGCGCGCTGATCCGCATCACCCGCACCCCCGTTTCCGAATGACCGGGATGGTCCAGGCGGCTCTTGCCTAAATAACGTGCAACTGCTAGCGGACGTCCTCCGGCTTCCGTCGCAGTGAGGTGCCGGCATCCACCTTCGCCTGCAGCGGCACTATCTGTGAGCCCAGCCGGCGAGCTCCATATCAGGGATCCGTCCATGTCTCGCGTTCAGGCGAACCTTCTCCTGTTGATCGCCGGTGCCATCTGGGGCGCGGGCTTCATCGCGCAGTCGACGGCGATGGAGACGCTTGGACCGCTCTGGTTCATCGGTCTGCGCTTCGCGGTCGCCACGCTGGTCGCGGTCCCCTTCGCCCTGTTCGAGACATCCCGAGCCACCGGATCCCTGAAGCGCCCGCACCTTGGCGGTTTCATCATAATCGGTCTCGCCCTCTTCGCCGCTGCGTCGACACAGCAGATTGGCCTCTTGACGACGACGGTCACCAATTCGGGATTCCTGACGGGCCTCTATGTCGTCTTCACCCCGGTCCTGACCGTCATCTTCCTGCGTCGCAAACCCCACTGGATCATCTGGCCCGCCGCCGCCATGGCGACCTTCGGCATCT
>CAMPIK010000292.1 GCA_946886325.1 uncultured Shinella sp. | reverse complement strand
GCTGCGGCCTTCTCGACCATGGCGATGACCTCCGCCCGGCGGGCGCCTTCGAGCGGCAGGCGCGGCATGCGGACGCGCTCGGAGCCGCGGCCCATGATCTGCTCGGCAAGCTTGATCGACTGCACGAGATCGTGCTCGGCATCGAGATGCAGGAGCGGCATGAACCAGCGGTAGATGCGCCGGGCCTCTTCCCAGTCGCCGCGGTCGGCGGCTGCGACGAGGGCGACGGATTCCTCGGGGAAGGCGCTGGTGAGGCCGGAGACCCAGCCCTTGGCACCGAGCATCAGCCCTTCGAGCGCCACGTCGTCGAGGCCGGCAAAGACCTCGAAGCGTTCGCCGAAGGCATTGATGAGGTCGGTGAAGCGGCGCGGATCGGGCGCGCTTTCCTTGACGGCGACGATGTTCTTCACGTCGGCAAGCGCCTCCAGCACGTCGGCACCGATGCTGACGCGATAGGCCGGCGGGTTGTTGTAGAGCATGATCGGCAGCGACGTCGCTTCCGCAACAGTGCGGAAATGCGCCACCAGTTCGGCGGGCTTCGGCACGTAGACCATGGCGGGCAGCACCATCAGCCCGTCGGCGCCGATCTTCTCGGCGTCCTTCGCATAGGCGACCGCACGCCGGGTATCGAGCTCGGAGACGCCGGTGACAACAGGCACGCGGCCGTTCACCACCTCGACGGCGGCTTTCAGGATCGTGCGCTTTTCCTCCGGGTCGAGCGAGTTGTTCTCGCCGCAGGTGCCCATGACGATCAGGCCGTTCACGCCATCCTTCACGAGCGCATCCTGCACGCCCTGCGTCGCGTCGATATCGACCGACATATCTTCCCTGAATTGCGTCGTGACGGCGGGGAAAACGCCGCGCCAGCCTGTGGTCATTTCAAACTCCTGTTGTCCGGTTCATGAGGGACGCCGCATCCCTTCTAGCATGGGATGCGGCGTCGGTTGCAACGGGTCGGACCGGCGGTCCGAAACCTGTCAGAGCGTCGCGCCGACCTTGCGCAGGTCTGCGAGCACCGGCGCCTTGGGCAGCCAGATCTTGTCATATTCGGCGATGATCTTCTCGGCGTCCGCGACTTCCACGTCCTTGATCTCGATGGGGGCGGCGGCGAACTGTTCGAGAAGCTTCGGCTCGTTGGTCACGGTCTCGTCGATCTGCAGGTCGAGCGCCTCCTTGGTCGCCCTGGCGATCAGTTCGCGGTCGGCCTCGGGCAGCGTCTGCCAGACCCGGCCGGAGGCGAGCGCCACGCAGGGCATGAAGATCGCGTTCATCTTCAGCATGGTCTTCGAGACCTTGTCGAAGCGCTGGTTCCACGAGAAGTCGAGGTCGGCCTCGAGCCCGTCGACCTGGCCGTTCGACATGGCGTCGAAGACCTGCGGCGTCGGGATCGGCGTCGGCGCGGCACCGAGAAGCTGGTAGAAATCGCGATAGGCGGGCGTCGTGTTGATGCGCAGCTTCATGCCGTTGATGTCGTTCAGGCCGGCGATCTCCTTCGCCGTGAAGACGACGCGCATCGTCGTGATGCCCCAGGCAAGGCCGATCGTGCCGGTTTCGGCCGGCAGCACGTCGAGAAGCTGCATGGCGACCGGCTCGCGCACGAGCTTGGCGACCTTGGCGGTCGAATCGACGACCCAGGGCGCGTTGATCGCGGCGATCGACGGGATGCGCGAGCCGAGCTCGGCCGTCATGATCCAGCCGAAATCGAGCGCGCCGCTCTGCATCTGCTGCATCATCGCAGCCTCGTTGCCGAGCTGGTTTGCCGGGAAGACTTCGAGCGACAGGCGCCCGCCGGTCTCGGCCTTCAGAACCTCGCCGACCTTGAGCGCGGCATTGTTCCAGGGATGGCCGGGCGGCGTGGTGATGCCGAGGCGGAAGATGCGGGCTTCCTGGGCGCGCAGGATGGAAGGGGCGGCGAGCGTGAAGGCGGCGCCGAGGGCGGAATTGCGGATGAAGGTTCTGCGGGAAAGGGTCATGTCGGTTCCTCTGGTTGGTTTTCAAGTTTTCTGGTTATCGGGTCATGAAGGTGGAGAGCGCCGGGAAGATCGAGAGCAGCACGAGCACCAGGCAGGAGATGAAGAAGAAGGGCAGCGTGACGATGAACATCTTGCCGGGCTTGGCGCCGGTGACGGCGGCGGCGACGAAGAAGCTGAGGCCCACCGGCGGCGACAGGAAGCCGAGCACGAGATTGATGACGACGACGACGCCGAAATGCACGGGATCGATGCCGTAGACCTCGGTTGCGATCGGCAGCAGGATCGGCACCGTCATGATGAGGCCGGGCGCGCCGTCGATCACCGTGCCGATGATGAGCAGGATGACGTTGACGAGCAGCATGAAGGTGATCGGGTCGGACGCGATCGTCTGCACCCAGGCGGCGACCTTCTGCGGCACCATGCCGTAGACCAGCACCCAGGAGAAGACGCCGGCGGCGGCGACCAGGAAGAGCACGACGGCGGAATAGATGCCGGCGCGCAGCAGCATGGTCGGAAGCTGGGAGAGTTTCAGCTCGCCGATCCAGAACCGGCCGACGAGGACCGCGGCAACCGCGCCGACGGCGGCGGCCTCGGTCGGGTTGGCGACGCCGGTCAGGATCGAGCCGACGATGATGATCGGGATGAGCAGCGTCGGCAGGGCGTTCAGCACCGTGCGGACGCGGTCGCGAAGCGTCGCCGTCTCGCCGCGCGGATAGGTGTAGACATAGCCCATCAGCGCGATGATGCAGCAGAAGGCGACGGTGAGGATGACGCCCGGTATGATGCCCGCCGCCAGCATCGTGCCGACGGGCACCTGGGCGATCACGCTGTAGACGACGAACATGATCGAGGGCGGGATGATCGGCCCGAGCATGCCGGCATAGGCGGTCAGCCCCGCCGCGAACGTCTTGTCGTAGCCCTTCTTCTCCATCTCCGGCACCATCATCTGCGCCATGATGGCGACCTGTGCCGTGGCGGAGCCGAGGATGGAGGCGACGAACATGTTGGCGAAGAGGTTCACATAGGCAAGGCCGCCCCGCATGGCGCCGATGAAGGCCATGGTCATCTCGATGATGCGCCGGGTGATGCCGCCGCCGTTCATGATCTCGCCGATCAGCACGAACAGCGGAATGGCGATCAGGCCGTAATTGTCGACGCCGCCGAAGAGCTGGGTCGGGAAGCTCTGGTAGAGCAGCGGATTGCCGGAGGCGGAAATATAGACGATCGCGACCAGGCAGAGGCAGAGGCCGATCGGCACGCCGACCAGCATGAAGAGGAGGAAGGCAGCGCCGGTGACCATCAGTTCACCCCCTCGGCGCTCTTGAATTCCGGATGCGCCCGGCGCTCGGAGAGGCCGAGATCCTCGGCGAGATTGGCGAGGCTGTGCAGCGTCATCGTCAGGGCAAAAAGCGGGATGACGAGATAGACGACCCAGGTCGGCCAGCCGAGCGTCTGCGTGTGCTCCGTGTAGAGGAAGTTGAAGCTCTTGCCCGCATAGGCCTTGGCGTCGAAGCCGGCGCTCGCGATGCCGATCGGATCGAGCCAGACGGCGCACATCCAGGCAAGCGCCAGCGCGAAGAGAAGCACGAAGAGGGTGGCGACGATCTGCAGGAAGCGGGCGGCGCGGGGAGACAGCCGCTCCGTCAGCAGCGTCATCGCGAAATCGAGCCGGAGCCGCGTCAGCGCCGAACCGCCGATGAAGGTGAGCCAGACCATCGTATAGACCGAGGCTTCATCGACCCAGTAGAGCGGCGCGCCGGTGTAGCGCGTGACGACATTCAGCAGGATGAGCGCGACGAGCAGCGTCATCAGCCCGCCGACGGCAAGCTTTTCCAGCGAAAGCGCTCCTTCAGAGACGCCGACGACACGGCGCGCAATGCGCGGGCCGAGGCCGGTCGCGGCAAGCTGATTGGTCATGGCTATTCCCTTGTTATGGGTATAATGTAGATTTTATACATTATGAGAGTCAACTGGCTTTTTTAGAATTTTCGTATAGCGAGACGAGATGGCTTCGACTTTGAAACACCGCACGCTTTCCGGCGCCCTCATGGAGGAGATCCGGCAGGCCATTCTCTCCGGGCGCTACCCCGCCGGCAGCCAGCTGCGGCAGGATGCGCTCGCCGAGACCTATGGCGTCAGCCGCATCCCGATCCGCGAGGTGCTGTTCCAGCTCGAGGCGGAGGGGCTGGTCAGGATCGTGCCGCAGAAGGGCGCGATCGTCTCGGAACTGTCGCAGGCCGAGATCGACGATGTCTTCGAGCTGCGCGCGCTGCTGGAGCCCCGCCTCTTCCGCCGCTCGGCCCCCCTGCTCTCGCCCGACGATCTCGACCGGCTGGACGAGATCCAGGCGCGCTATGTGCGCGCGATCGCCGCCCGCGAGACGGAGCGCTATGGCCAGCTGAACGCGGAACTGCACATCGCCTTCTACCAGCGCGCCGACATGCCGCGCAGCCGCCAGATCGTCGCCTCGCTGCTCCAGACCAGCGACCGCTACACCCGCGTCCAGCTGTCGAGCGTCG
>CAMPIK010000291.1 GCA_946886325.1 uncultured Shinella sp. | reverse complement strand
CCGAGCGACCCGTCTCGCCTGATGGGATCGACAGGCCGATCTCGCCAAGGAAGCTCTCCGCCGTCCGGCCAAGCGTCTCCCAGGCTGCCTTGATCTGGCTCGGTGTTTCCTCGACGCCGTCATAGAAACCGTCGAGCGTCACCCGGCCCGTCTCGTCGTGCAGGCCGGCCAGGATGGCGGTTAGGATATGGATCGGGTTGGCGGCGGCGCCACCGAAATAGCCGGAATGCAGGTCGCGGTCGGCCGCCTTCACGATCACCTCTTCGCCGACGAGGCCGCGCAGGCCGGCCGAGATCGCCGGCGTCTCGGCGTCCCACATGTTCGTGTCGCAGACGAGAGCGAAGTCGGCCGTGAGTTCGGCCGCATGCGCCTCGAGGAAGGGTTTCAGCGACGGCGAGCCGGATTCCTCCTCGCCCTCGAAGAGGATCGTCACGCGGCAGGGCAGCGCGCCCTTCGTCTCCTTGTAGGCACGGCAGGCCTCGACGAAGGTCATCAACTGGCCCTTGTCGTCGGATGTGCCGCGGCCCGTGATGATGCGGCGTCCGCCGGCGATGTCGCGCACGGCCGGTTCGAAGGGATCGTGGTCCCAGAGGTCCAGCGGATCGACCGGCTGCACGTCGTAGTGACCGTAGAAGAGCACATGCGGCGCTTCAGCGCCGGCGCCGTCATGATGGGCCACGACCATCGGATGGCCGGTCGTGTCGCGCACCGTGGCGTCAAAGCCGATCGAGCGCAGTTCCGTCACCAGCCACTCGGCCGCCCTGCGGCACTCGCCCTTGTAGGCCGGGTCCGTGGAGATGGACTTGATGCGCACCAGCTCGAACAGGCGTTCGAGGCTTGCGGGCACGCCGGCACCGGCATGGTCGAGGACGGGCAGTATGTTGGTCATTTTCGAATCCCTTCTTTGCGGCGGACATTAGAGCCCGCCGCCCGAGAGGGCAATTCCATCGATCAGGATGAGCGCGGGTCGCGGCCGATATTGGCGAGCATCATGCGCATATATTCGAGCAGCAGTTCCCGCTCGAAGCGGCGGAAGCCCTTGAAGAGCTGTTCTTCCGCGCCCTCCGCCGCCGCCAGCGCCTCGTCGCGCAGCGCCTTGCCGCGTTCCGTCAGATGTACGAGTTGCGCCCGCTTGTCGCCGGGGTGCGGGCTTCGCCGGACGAGGCCGTCCCGCTCCATGCGGGCAAGCGTATTGGCGATGGTCGCCTGCTCGATATCCAGCCGGTCGAGCAACTGCTTCTGCGTCAGCCCGTCGGCGCTCCAGAGTTCCATGAGGACCGGCAGTTGGCCCGGCGCGAAACCGATATGGCCCGCCTGCGCCTGCAGGGTGCGGGCGGCGCCCTTGGCCAGCAGACTGGCAAGATAGATGGCCGAATCTCTGCGATCGAAGCCCATGCGGCAGGCTATGCCGGAACATGCGGGAAGACAAGAATGGATCGCAGGCGATGGAAGAGCGGTTTCCGGACATAGAAAAACCGCCGCGGGGCTGGAGGCTCGCCCGCGGCGGTTTTCCGAAAATTGGACAAAGGCCCGGAGAGGGGGATTAGGCCTTTGTCCTCTAGTCTGGCGCGGCGGGGGACAGGCCGGGATGCCAGACAACGGCTTGATCAGGTGCCGATGATTAGGATTTGGCCCTCGGAATGTGGCTTTTCAAGGGACCGGGAGCCTCAGGAAAATTACAAATTGGTAACGTTGGCGTGAGCAGCGAAGTCAACTTTGCCGGCCTGTCGGCGCCAATGAACCATGGACGGAGCCGGCGCCGCGCGCTATCCATTCGCGCATGAAAAACGGTGATCATCTCTTCCTCGTCGACGGCTCCGGCTTCATCTTCCGGGCCTTCCACGCCATCCCGCCGCTCACCCGCAAATCGGACGGCCTGCCCGTCAATGCGGTGTCGGGCTTCTGCAACATGCTGTGGAAGCTCCTGAAGGATGCGCGCAACACCGACGTGGGCGTCACCCCCACCCATTTCGCCGTTATTTTCGACTATTCCTCGAAGACCTTCCGCAACGAACTCTACGACCAGTACAAGGCGAACCGCACGGCACCGCCCGAAGACCTGATCCCGCAGTTCGGCCTGATCCGGCATGCGACCCGCGCCTTCAACCTGCCCTGCATCGAGAAGGAAGGTTTTGAGGCGGATGACCTGATCGCCACCTATGCCCGGCTTGCCGAGGCGGCCGGCGCCGACGTTACCATCGTCTCCTCCGACAAGGACCTCATGCAGCTCGTGACGCCGAAGGTGGCGATGTACGACAGCATGAAGGACAAGCAGATCGGCATTGCGGAAGTCGTCGAGAAATGGGGCGTTCCGCCCGAGAAGATGATCGACCTCCAGGCGATGACCGGCGACAGCACCGACAACGTGCCCGGCATCCCCGGCATCGGCCCGAAGACGGCGGCACAGCTGCTCGAGGAATATGGCGATCTCGACACGCTGCTTGCAAGGGCCGACGAGATCAAGCAGGTCAAGCGCCGCGAGAACATCATCGCCAACCGCGAGCTGGCGCTTCTCTCGCGCCAGCTGGTGAGGCTGAAGATCGATACGCCGATCGACGTGCCGATCGAGGACTTCTCCCTTCATCCGCAGGACGGCCCGAAGCTGATTGCCTTCCTGAAGGCGATGGAATTCACCACGCTGACCCGCCGTGTCGCCGAGGCCTGCGATTGCGACGCGGGCGCCATCGAACCGGCAAACGTTCCGGTCGAATGGGGTGCCGCGGCGCACGGGCCGGACCTCGACAAGGGCGAGGCATCCGGACCGCCGGCCGCGACGGACGGCGGTGAAAGCGCCAGCGAGGCGGCAAAGACGCTGCTCCCGAGCGCCGGCGGCGATGCGACGCCCTCGGGCCTTGCAAGAGCGCGGGCCGAACGCTTCTCCACCCTGCCGATCGATCACGCGAGCTATGTCACGATCCGCGATCTCGAAACGCTCGACCGCTGGATCGCCGATGCGCGCGAAACCGGCATCGTCGGCTTCGACACCGAGACGACATCGCTGGACGCCATGCAGGCGGAACTCTGCGGCTTCTCGCTCGCCATCGCCGACAATGGCAAGGATCCGTCCGGCACCGTCATCCGCGCGGCCTATGTGCCGCTCACGCACAAGACCGGCGTCGGCGACCTTCTGGGCGGCGGCATGGCGGAGGGCCAGATCCCGATCCGCGCCGCGCTCGACCGGCTGAAGCTGCTGCTGGAAGACCCGTCCATCCTCAAGGTCGCGCAGAACCTCAAATACGACTATCTCGTCATGCGCCGGCACGGCATCACCGTGAAGAGCTTCGACGATACGATGCTGATGTCCTATGCGCTCGATGCGGGCGCCGGAACGCATGGCATGGACGCGCTGTCGGAACGCTGGCTCGGCCACAAGCCGATCGCCTACAAGGACGTGGCGGGATCGGGCAAGGGCGCGCAGACCTTCGACATGGTCGACATCGACCGGGCGACCGCCTATGCGGCCGAGGATGCCGACGTGACACTCCGGCTCTGGCACGTGCTGAAGCCGCGGCTGGCGGCCGCCGGCATGACGCGGGTCTACGAGCGGCTGGAACGGCCGCTGGTACCGGTGCTGGCCGCCATGGAAGAGCGCGGCATCACCATCGACCGGCAGATCCTCTCGCGGCTGTCCGGCGAACTCGCGCAGGGCGCCGCCCGGCTGGAGCACGAGATCTACGAACTTGCCGGCGAGAATTTCAACGTCGGCTCGCCCAAGCAGCTCGGCGACATCCTGTTCGGCCGCATGGGTCTTCCCGGCGGCTCGAAGACCAAGACCGGCCAGTGGTCGACCTCGGCGCAGGTTCTCGAAGACCTCGCCGCCGAAGGCCATCCGCTGCCGCGCAAGATCGTCGACTGGCGCCAGCTCACCAAGCTGAAATCGACCTATACGGACGCGTTGCCGGGCTTCGTGCATCCGGAGACGAAGCGGGTGCACACGTCCTATGCGCTCGCCTCCACGACGACGGGCCGCCTCTCCTCCTCCGACCCGAACCTGCAGAACATTCCGGTGCGCACCGCGGAAGGCCGCAAGATCCGCACGGCCTTCATCTCGACACCCGGCCACAAGCTGGTCTCGGCCGACTACAGCCAGATCGAACTGCGCGTGCTCGCCCATGTCGCCGACATCCCGCAGCTCAAGCAGGCCTTCGCCGACGGCATCGACATCCATGCGATGACGGCGTCCGAGATGTTCGGCGTGCCGGTCGAGGGCATGCCGTCGGAGGTGCGCCGCCGCGCCAAGGCGATCAATTTCGGCATCATCTACGGCATCTCGGCCTTCGGTCTCGCCAACCAGCTCTCGATCGAGCGCTCGGAGGCCGGCGACTACATCAGGAAATATTTCGAGCGTTTCCCTGGCATCAAGGACTACATGGATTCCACCAAGGCCTTTGCCCGCGAAAACGGCTATGTCGAAACCATCTTCGGCCGCCGGGCGCATTATCCGGAGATCAAGTCGTCCAACCCGTCGGTCCGCGCCTTCAACGAGCGCGCCTCGATCAACGCGCCGATCCAGGGCTCGGCCGCCGAC
>CAMPIK010000290.1 GCA_946886325.1 uncultured Shinella sp. | reverse complement strand
GCCCTTTCTCTACACGGTGCTGAACTACAGGCGCGCCAAGGCCTTTGCCGATGCGGTTGCCAATGTTCCGGGCTTCCAGGCCTTCGAATTCCTGAGCCAGACCCTGCAGCTCGACATCGCGGTGAAGCATGGCGAACGCCTGCCGGCGCAGGGCGGATTCCTGATGGTCAGCAACCACCCGACCGGCATCGCCGACGGCGTCGCCGTCTTCGACCTTCTGAAGACCACCCGGCCGGACATGATGTTCTTCGCCAACCGCGACGCCGTTCGCGTCAATCCGCGCTTCGTCGAGATGATCATCCCCGTCGAATGGCGCGACGAATACAAGAGCAAGCTGAAGACCCGCGAAACGCTGCAGATCACCAACAGCGCGATCGCGGAAGGCAAGGCGGCCGTGCTCTTCCCCTCCGGCCGTATCGCCTATTGGGCGGACGGGCGGCTCAACGAGCGCCCGTGGAAGACCTCCGCCGTGACGCTTGCCCGCAAATACGGCCTGCCGATCCTGCCCGTCCATATGAAGGCGCGCAATTCCGGCCTGTTCTACTGGCTCGCCAAATGGTCGACCGAACTGCGCGACATGACGGTGTTCCACGAACTGCTCAACAAGAAGGGCGGCCGTTTCGAATTCACCGTGGGACATCTGATCGATCCCGCGGCGCTGGAGGGCGATCCGGCAGAGGTGACCCGGGCGCTGGAGGCGCATACGGTGCACGAACTGGCCGCCGATTCCGACGCGCGTTTCCAGAGTGTCGCGCTTGCCGACACCGACTATCGCAACGCCGCCGAATGACCGGCTGAACGCGGGCGCCCTCGCACAGCTTTTCCGGTTCAATCGCAAACGGACTTTGTCTATGGTCCGCCCATGCCTCTTCTTTCCATGTCCGCCCGCAACTATCGCTCGCTTCGGGCGATCCGCATGGATCTCTCCGGCGTCAACCTGTTCATCGGCGAAAACGGCGTCGGCAAGTCCAACCTCTATCGCGCGCTGCAACTGATCCAGGCGGCAGCCCGCGGCACGATGGCGCGCGAGATTGCGGCGGAAGGCGGCATGGCCTCGGCGCTCTGGAGCGGCCCGAGACGGTCGGGCGATCCGGTGCGCATCGGCCTGGAGGTCGAAGCGCTGGACGAAGAGAACGCCGTCACCTTCCGCTACCGCGTCGAGACCGGAATCAAGCCGCCGATGGCCGCCGGCTTCGCGCTTGAGCCGCAGGTGAAGACGGAGGAACTGGTCGTCGATGCCGCAAGGCCGGTGACGATGATGAAGCGGTCAGGGCCGTCGGTCTCGGTGCGCGACGGCGCCGGGCGCATGCGCGACCATGCCGAAGGCGTGCTCGCATCCGAAACGGCGCTCGCATCGCTCGGCAGCGGCGGCCAGTTTCCCGAGATCGGCGCCTTTCGCCGCATGGTCGAGGGGTGGCGCTTCTTTCACGGCTTCCGGACCGACCGCGACTCGCCGCTGCGCGCACCCTGCCTTGCCGTCACCGCGCCGCTGCTCGACGAGGACGGCGCGAACATGGCGGCCGTCTTCGCCACGCTCGCCTGGATCCGGCACGATACCGTCGACCTCGATCGCGCCGTTGCCGATGCCTTCGACGGCGCCCGCCTGCATATCGCCGAGCCGACATCGACCTGCAGCTTTG
This sequence comes from uncultured Shinella sp., assembly GCA_946886325.1. The sequence goes on along the minus strand of CAMPIK010000290.1, from coordinate 2,891 downwards.
CCGTCGAATTCCCGAGCTTTCCGCAACGGCTGTTCGATCCGCGCGAACTGTCGGACGGGCAACTGCGCTTCCTGGCCCTGGCCGCCGCCCTGCTCTCCTACCGCACCCCGCCGCTGATCGCGCTCAACGAGCCGGAGGCGAGCCTGCATCCGGACATGCTGGCGCCGCTCGCCGCCATGATCGCGCGGGCATCGGCCCACAGCCAGATCTGGATCGTCACCCATTCCGAACGGCTGGCGGAAGAGGTGCAGAAGCAGTGCGGCGCAAGGCCGCGGCGGGTCATTCGCGAAAAGGGCGCGACCTGGATCGAGGGCATGCGCCTGACCGGCGAAATCGACGCGGAGCAGACATGATACACGTCTTCGCCGCCGCCGCTGTTTCCTGTCCTGCGACTTGCAGGCAATCTCCGCCGCAATGAGCACCGATTCGTCCAGCCTCTTCGGAGACAGCCTGTTTCCGCGCACCGTCCCGGTCATGATCCCCATGCCGGCGCCGCGGCCCTATTCCTATGCGGTGCCGGAGGGCATGGCGGTGCAGCCGGGCTCGATCGTCCAGGTGCCGCTCGGGCCGCGCATGGTCGCGGGCGTCGTCTGGGACAAGGGCGAAGACGACGACAGGGTCGATCCGAAGAAGCTGAGGCCGATCGAAAAGGTCTTCGACTGCCCGCCGCTGTCGAGCGAGATGCGCGCCTTTCTCGACTGGGTCTCCGCCTACACGCTGACGCCGCCCGGCCTCGTCGCGCGCATGGCGCTGCGCGCACCCGCCGCCTTCGATCCGGAGCCGATGATCGAGGGGCTGCGCTTCACCGGACATCGCCCGGAACGCGTCACCCCGGCGCGCGAGCGCGTTCTGGCGCTTGCCGAAGAAGGCGTGCCCTGGACGCGCTCCGGCCTCGCGCATGCCGCCGGCACGTCGTCGAGCGTCATCGACGGCCTGACGGCGCAGGGCAGTTTCGAGACGATCTTCCTGCCGCCGCCGCCGGTCGTGGCGAGCCCGGATCCGGATTATGCGCCGGCGCAACTCGAAGGACCGCAGACGCAGGCCGCCGACGATCTGGTCGGCGCGGTGAGGGCCGGCGGCTTCTCCGTCTCGCTCATCGACGGCATCACCGGCTCGGGCAAGACGGAAGTCTATTTCGAGGCGATTGCCGAAACGCTGCGGAAAGGCCGGCAGGTGCTGATCCTGCTGCCGGAAATCGCGCTGACGGCGAGTTTCCTCGAACGCTTTCACGATCGTTTCGGCGCGAAGCCGGCCGAGTGGCATTCCGACCTGCCGCCGCGCATGCGCGAAAAGGTCTGGCGACAGGCGGCACTCGGCGACGTCAGGGTCGTCGCCGGCGCCCGCTCGGCGCTCTTCCTGCCCTTCGCGGATCTCGGCCTCGTCATCGTCGACGAGGAGCACGACCCGGCCTACAAGCAGGAGGACCGGGTGTTCTACAACGCCCGCGACATGGCCGTCGTCCGCGCACGCATCGCCGATTTTCCGGCCGTCCTCGTCTCCGCGACCCCCTCGGTCGAAAGCCGGGTCAACGGAGAGACCGGGCGCTACCGCACGCTGCACCTGCCGACCCGCTTCGGCGAGGCGGCCCTGCCCGACCTGCATCTCGTCGACATGCGCCGCCACCCGCCGCAGCGCGGCGGCTTCCTTTCGCCCGTCATGCTGCGCGGCATCGCAAAGACCATCGAGAAGCAGGAGCAGTCGCTGCTCTTCCTCAATCGTCGCGGCTATGCGCCGCTGACGCTCTGCCGGGTCTGCGGCCACCGGTTCCAGTGCCCGCAATGTTCGAGCTGGCTCGTCGAGCACCGGTTCCGCGGCCAGATCCAGTGCCACCATTGCGGCTATGCCGAGCGCACGCCGGACGCCTGCCCGGAATGCGGCACGCTCGATCACCTCGCCGCCTGCGGCCCCGGCGTCGAGCGCATCGCCGAGGAGGTGGAACGGCACTTCCCGGAGGCACGCACGATCGTGCTCTCGTCGGACCTGATGGGCGTGAAGCGCCTGCGGCTGGAACTGGAGGCGATCGCCAAGGGCGAGGCCGATATCGTCATCGGCACGCAGCTCGTCGCCAAGGGGCACAATTTCCCGCTGATGACGCTGGTCGGCATCGTCGATGCCGATCTCGGCCTGTCGAACGGCGATCCCCGCGCCGCCGAGCGCACCTTCCAGCTCCTGTCGCAGGTGACGGGGCGTGCGGGCCGCACCGGGCGCAAGAGCCACGGGCTCATCCAGACCTACCAGCCGCAGCATCCGGTGATGCAGGCGATCGTCTCGGGCGATGCGAGCGACTTCTACGAGCGCGAGATCGGCGAACGGGAAAAGGCCGTGCTGCCGCCCTTCGGCCGGCTCGCCTCGGTCATCGTCTCGGCCGAAACCAGGCTCGACGCGGAGACCCATGCCCGCGCGCTCCGGCAGGCAGCCCCGTCGGCGTCCGGCATCGCCATTCTCGGACCGGCCGAAGCGCCGCTGGCGCTGATCCGCGGGCGGCATCGTTTCCGGCTGCTGGTGCACGGCAGGCGCGGCAGCGACATGCAGGGTTTCCTCAAAGCCATGCTCGCCAACGGCCCCCGGGAGCGCGGATCGATTCAGGTTCAGGTCGACGTCGACCCGCAGAGCTTCCTCTGAAACGGGACCCTGTCAGGCGATGCGTCCCGCCGCCGCCTTTTCCATCGCGGCCGCAAGCTTGAAGTCGAGTTCGCTGAGCCCGCCGGCGTCATGCGTCGTCAGGCGCACATCGACCCGGTTGTAGACGTTGAACCATTCGGGATGGTGGTTCAGCTTCTCCGCGGTGATCGCAGCCTCGGTCATGAAGCCGAAGGCCTGGATGAAGGTGCGGAATTTGAAGCTCTTGCGGATGCCGAGCCCGTCCTCGTCAAGCGCCCATCCCTCGGCTG
>CAMPIK010000289.1 GCA_946886325.1 uncultured Shinella sp. | reverse complement strand
ACTGGAAGAAGAACCTCGACGACGCGACGATCGCCAAGTTCCAGCGCGAACTCGGTGCCATGGGCTACAAGTTCCAGTTCATCACGCTCGCCGGCTTCCACCAGTTGAACTACGGCATGTTCGAGCTGGCGCGTGGCTACAAGGATCGCCAGATGGCGGCCTATTCGGAGCTTCAGGAAGCGGAATTCGCCGCCGAGATCAACGGCTACACCGCGACCAAACACCAGCGCGAAGTCGGCACCGGCTATTTCGATGCCGTCTCGATGGCGATCACCGGTGGCCAGTCGTCGACAACCGCGATGCATGAATCGACCGAGCACGAGCAGTTCCGCCCGGCGGCGGAGTAAAAACAACCCCGCGGCTGGTGCCGCATGCATCGGCCGCGGGACCTCCACACCAGATAATTCAGCGTTCAAGAACCCCGAAAGAGGAGAAATGCCATGACAGTCCAGACCCGCGTCAAGGAACGTGCCGAAGAACAATCGTCCCTGATGACGACAGATCAGCAGGCGATGATCCGCATGGTCGCCAACGACCTGCACCGCCTCAACCAGTCCGTCATGAAGGCGGTCGAGGCCGGCGTATCGGTCGAACTCGTGCGCTCCGCGCGCCACCACGGCGGCGAAGGCAACTGGGGCGACCTGATGATCCCTGTTATCGTCACCCAGGGTCGGGCCTGATGGCAGTACTTCTGATGGCGGCGGCCCTTGTGCTGGTCATGGCACAAGCAGCGAAACCGGCAAGAGCTCTCGCCCGCGTTGGCGGTTGACAGCCGGCAACCTCTCCAGCATGGCGGGCCGTCTTCGGGCGGCCCGTTGCTGTTTCAGGTGGTGCGGCTCGGCCGCTTGCCGGCAAAGAGGTCGGCATGGCTCTTTGCAAGCCGGAAGAGCCGCTCCGACACGGTGCGGACATCCCGGCGGTGGCGATCCTCGCTGTTGGTGACGATCCACTGGCCGTGGCGAAGCGCCTTCAGTTCTTCGCCGGCCCGCTCCAGCCCCGGATCGAGATCGCCGACGAAACAGGGCAGGATCGCCTGCCCGGCACCCGACCGTACGAGATCGAGAAGGGATCGCGGCCGGCTGACGAGGACGCCGATCGAGGACGCGACGTTTTCGTGCGGCCAGCGCAGGTAGGGCGAAACCGCATCTTCCTCGCCGACGGCAAGCCAGGCCATGGTGTCGCCGGGCGCATTTCGCTGGCGGTAGGCGGCATAGGCAACGTCGCCCGCCTTGCGCTTGGTCAGGTTCGGCTCCTCCGGCTCGACGGCGCGCATGCCCACGTCGTTTTCGCGATGGGCAAGCGTGGCGCGGCGTTCCGAGACCGCCATGTCAAGCTGGAAACTGTCCCGCTCCGACCAGATGGCCGCCATGTTTTCCGAGATCAGCCATGTCATCCAGGTCCCGGCCATCAGGCGCACGACCGTGCGCCCCTGTGCCTCGGCCCGCCAGCCGTCGATCCTGCGCACGGCCGCTTCCATTTCCTGCAACTCGGCAAGCAGGGCCTGGCCGTCGCCCGTCAACCGGTATCCCGTCTGGCTTCGCGCAAAAAGCTGCCGCCCGATCTGCTGCTCGAGGTCCAGCACGCGCCGACCGATCGTGGCCGGGCTGAAGCCCGACGCCTGCGCTGCCCCGGTCAGCCCGCCATGGCGCGCGACGGTCAGGAATATCTGGTAGGCGTCCCATCCTATGCTTTTCATGGATGAAAGACATAGGCCGGATTCTCGCGTTTATGAAGCAAAAAATGCTGCGTACCGTCCGACCTGTTCAGTCGCGCACCCCTCCCGATGCGCACGTTTCGGCCTACCGGCCACACAGGAGATTTCGATGCAGGACATGTTGGCAATGGCAGTATTGATGGATCAGTTGACGCAGGAAAGCAGGCGCAAGGGGCCGCAGAGCCCGCCGCGGACCCGGCCAAGTTTGTTCGGCCGTCTCTTTCGAAGGGCGATCGGCCGCCTCGACGAGCCGAAGGAATGAAAAGAGGCCCGGTCGTGCGCGACCGGGCCTGTCTGTATGTCGTGAAGAGTGCCTGTCAGGCGGCTCTTTCCTGGTAGCCGGCATCCGTGGCATCGAAGCGGAACTGCGCCACGAGTGCCATCAGGTCGTCGGCCTGGCTTGCGAGCTGACGGCTCGCGCTCGTGGTGCGCTCGACCATGGAGGCATTCTGCTGTGTCATCTGGTCCATCTGGTTGACGGAGCCGTTGACCTCCTGCAGAGCGGCCGACTGGTCGCGGCTGGCGGTGGCGATCATGTCGACATGCTGGCTGATCTCGACGATCTGCTCGCTGATGGCCGCAAGCACCGAGCCGGTTTCCTGCACCAGTTGCGAGCCGGTGCCGACCTCGTGCGACGACTTGTCGATGAGGCCCTTGATCTCGCGCGCGGCTTCCGCCGAGCGCTGGGCGAGTTCCCGGACTTCCTGGGCGACGACGGCAAAGCCCTTGCCCGCCTCGCCGGCACGCGCGGCCTCGATGCCGGCGTTCAACGCCAGCAGATTCGTCTGGAAGGCGATGTCGTCGATGACCTCGATGATCTGCTCGATCTTCTGCGAAGCCTCTTCAATCCGGCCCATGGCGGCGATCGCGCTGGCGACGACCGTGCCCGAATTGTCGGCGCTCTTCTTCGTTTCAGCAACCTTGCGGTTGGCCTCGCCGGCCCGTTCGGCCGAGGAGCGGACCGTCACGGTGATCTCGTCCACGGCAGCGGCGGTTTCCTCGAGCGAGGCGGCCTGTGATTCCGTGCGCTTGGACAGGTCGTCGGCCGAATGGCGCATGTCGGCGCCGTTCGACTGGATCGACTGGGCATTGGCGCGAATCCGGCCGAGCGTATCCTGCAGGCGGACCAGCGAACCGTTGAAATCCTGGCGAAGCTGTTCGAGCTTGCCGGTGAAGGGCGTGCTGATCTGCTGCGACAGGTCGCCCTGTGCAAGACGTCCGAGACCGGCGGCAAGCTGCTCGACGGCAAAGTCGATCTGCCGGTCGACCGCCTGCTTTTCGGCGTCGCTCTGTTCACGCTCGGCTTCCGCCTCCGCATTGCGCGCAGAAGCGATATGCTCGATCTCGATCTTCTTGGCCGCATTGTCCCGGAAGACGGCGAGCGCCCGTGCGATCTGGCCGAACTCGTTCGCCTTCCCGAGACACGGCACTTCCGTATCCAGCCGTCCCTCCGCAATGCCGCTGACGGCGCCGATCAGGGCGCGCAGGGGACGGATTGCGTAGCGGATCGCCACATAGGCGAGCAGGCCGAAGAGGATCATCGAGACGATGCCGGCGGCAATCGCCAGGAACTGGAGATCGGCGATCTTGTGGAAGTAGACCTCCATCGGGATACCGATGAAGAGAATGCCGACATTGGCCCCGGCCGCATTCTTCACCGGGAAATAGCCGGTCATGAAATCCTGGCCGAAAAGCTTGGCCGGGCCGAAATAGGCCTCGCCCTTGGCAAGCACGGCCTGTCCCGGATGGTCGGCGGCGAGCTTCGTGCCGACCGCGCGCGTGCCGTCTTCCTTCTTCACGTTGGTCGAGATCCGCACGTAGTCGGCCCCTTCCTTTGCGAAGATGGTTGCAACGCCCTTGATGGAGTCGGCCGTCCGGTCCACGAGGTTGTGGTCGGTCGCCGGCGGCATCGCTTCCGCCGTCACGGTGCCGAGCGCGCCGTCGCGAAGCGCGATCTTTGCGTCGGCGACGGCGGCGCCATAAAGCACCGCCATGCTGCGCGTGGCATCCCGCGCGTCGTTGGTGGCGTCCTGCAGCACGTAGTTGCGCAGGTTATGGTGCATCACACCGACAATCACGGCTGCGCTCAGGAAAATGAACGCAATCGTCATTACCGCGTATTGCAATGCGACGGATGATTTCAGAAATCGAAGCATGATAACCCCCAGACTTTCCGAAATGATAAGAGTCAATTTTATAAAAAATGTTGAAGATTTGCTCGTATTTCCGACTATTGCACCGGTTTATCCGGCCAAAACGAAAGAAAGCCCGGCGAGAGACCGGGCCTTCTGCAATCTATTGATGTCTTTTCAGGCGGCACGCGTCGCATTGACTGCCGTGCCCTGATCTCCGCTTTCCAGGCGGAACTGCTCGACGAGCATCATCAGCGTGTCGGCTTCACTGGCGAGCTGCCGGCTGGCGACCGTCGTCAATTCGACCATCGAGGCATTCTGCTGGGTCATCTGATCCATCTGGTTGACGGAACCATTGACCTCGTTCAATGCCGCCGCCTGGTCGCGGCTGGCCGTCGCCATCATGTCCACGTGCTGGCTGACGGTCACGATCTGCTGGCTGATGGAGGCGAGAACGGCACCGGTTTCCTGAACCAGATGCGACCCGGCGGCCACCTCCTGCGTCGACTTGTTGATCAGGCCCTTGATCTCGCGGGCGGCTTCGGCGGAGCGCTGGGCAAGTTCGCGGACTTCCTGCGCCACGACGGCAAAGCCCTTGCCCGCCTCGCCGGCGCGCGCCGCCTCGATGCCGGCGTTGAGCGCCAGAAGGTTGGTCTGGAAGGCGATATCGTCGATCACCTCGATGATCTGCTCGATCTG
>CAMPIK010000288.1 GCA_946886325.1 uncultured Shinella sp. | reverse complement strand
CAAAAGCATGCCGCCGAGCGCCTCGTTGGAGCGGACGAGATGGTGCAGGTAGGCGCGCGAATAGTCCCGCGCCGCCGGGCAGGTCGATTGCTCGTCGAGCGGGCGCATGTCTTCGGCATGGCGGGCGTTGCGAATGTTCACCTTGCCGCGGCGGGTGAAGGCAAGGCCGTGGCGGCCGGCACGCGTCGGCATCACGCAATCGAACATGTCGATGCCGCGCGCGACCGAGCGTAGTATGTCGTCCGGTGTGCCGACGCCCATAAGGTAGCGCGGTTTGTGTCCGGGCAGATGCGGCAGCGTCGTCGAGATCATGTCGAGCATCACGGCCTGCGGCTCGCCGACGGCAAGCCCGCCGATCGCATAGCCCTTGAGGTCGAGGCCGGCCAGCGCCTCAGCGGAGCGTTCCCTCAGATGCGGGATGTCGCCGCCCTGCACGATGCCGAACATCGCCTTGCCGGGCTGGTCGCCGAAGGCCACCTTGCAGCGCTCGGCCCAGCGCACCGACATCTCCATGGCGCGCTCGATCTCCCTGGGCTCGGCAGGCAATGCCACGCATTCATCGAGTTGCATCTGGATGTCGCTGTCGAGCATGCCCTGGATTTCGATCGAACGCTCCGGCGACATGTGATGCAGCGAGCCGTCGATATGGCTCTTGAAGGTGACGCCCTGTTCGTCGAGCTTGCGCAGGCCGGAGAGCGACATCACCTGGAAGCCGCCCGAATCGGTCAGGATCGGATGGGGCCAGCGGATCAGTTCATGCAGGCCGCCAAGGCGGGCGACGCGCTCGGGGCCGGGGCGCAGCATCAGGTGATAGGTGTTGCCGAGGATGATGTCGGCGCCAAGCGCCCTCACCTGGTCCAGATACATCGCCTTGACGGTGCCGACGGTTCCGACCGGCATGAAGGCCGGCGTGCGGATCGTGCCGCGCGGCATCGTCACTTCGCCGCGCCGCGCATGGCCGTCGGTCGCAAGCAGCTTGAACGCAAAAATCTCGGTCATCGGTCGTCCCGGAAAAGCAGGCTGGAATCGCCGTAGGAATAGAAGCGGTAGCCGGTTTCGATCGCATGCGCATAGGCGCCGCGCATCGTCTCGAGGCCGGAAAAGGCCGAGACGAGCATGAAGAGCGTCGATTTCGGTAAGTGGAAATTGGTCATCAGCATGTCGGCGGTGCTGAAGCGATAGCCCGGCGTGATGAAGATGCCGGTCGCGCCGGACCAGGGCCGGATGGTGCCGTCTTCGGCTGCCGCACTTTCGAGGAGGCGCAGCGACGTCGTGCCGACGGAGACAATGCGCCCGCCCCTCGCCTTGACCGCGTTCAGCGCATCGGCCGTCCCGCGCGAGACATGGCCGATCTCTTCGTGCATCACGTGATCGCGCGTATCGTCGGCCTTGACCGGCAGGAAGGTCCCGGCGCCGACATGCAGCGTGACGAAATGCCGTTCGACACCGATCGCGTCGAGGGCCGCAAAAAGGCTGTCGGTGAAATGCAGACCGGCGGTCGGGGCGGCAACGGCGCCTTCCTCGCGGGCATAGATCGTCTGGTAGTCGCGCCGGTCGGCCGCGTCGTCGTCGCGCTTGGAGGCGATATAGGGCGGCAGCGGGATATGGCCGACCTCGGCAATCGCCCGGTCGAGCGCGGGGCCGCCGACGTCGAAGCGGAGGGTCACCTCGCCGCCCTCGCCTTTCATCTCGACTGTCGCCAGGAGCGGACCGAAGGCGATCCGGTCTCCGGCCTTGATGCGCTTGCCGGGCTTGGCAAAGGCCTTCCAGCAGTCGGCGGCCATGCGCATGTGGAGTGTCGTCGAAACCGGCTGCTCGCCCGCGCCGTCGCGGTGGCGCACACCTTCCAGCTGGGCCGGAATGACGCGCGTGTCGTTGAAGACCAGCGCATCGCCGCGCTTCAGAAGCGAGGGAAGATCGCCGACGCGGCAATCGCGATAGCGCGGCTCCGCCATCGGTTCGACGACCAGCAGGCGCGCGGCTTCGCGCGGGCTCGCCGGGCGAAGGGCGATCCGGTCTTCGGGCAGGTCGAAATCGAAAAGGTCTACGCGCATGGGCCGGTCGCTCGAAACTTCGCGATGCGGATAAAGCATTTGCCACAAAAGGGAAACCCGCCCCGGCGCAGGGCGCGAGGGCGGGTTTTGCAGGGTCCGTGACGATCAGGCGTCGGCGGCGACCTTCATCGAGACGATCGAGTCCGGATCGCGCACGGGCTCGCCGCGCTTGATCTTGTCGATATTGTCCATGCCTTCGACGACCTGGCCCCAGACGGAATACTGCTTGTTCAGCCAGGGCGAGTCCGTGAAGCAGATGAAGAACTGCGAGTTGGCGGAGTTCGGCATCTGGCTGCGGGCCATCGAGCAGGTGCCGCGCACATGGCTCATGTTGGAGAATTCGGCCTTGAGGTCGGGCTTTTCCGAGCCGCCCATGCCGGCGCGGGCCGGATTGAAGTCCTTGCCGCCGGTCTTGCCGTATTGCACGTCGCCGGTCTGCGCCATGAAATCCTCGATGACGCGGTGGAAGACGACGCCGTCATAGGCGCCTTCGCGCGTCAGTTCCTTGATGCGCGCAACGTGGCCCGGAGCCAGATCCGGCAGAAGCTGGATGACCACCCTGCCCTTGGTGGTTTCCATGACGATCGTGTTTTCCGGATCCTTGATCTCGGCCATGATGGTTCTCCTTCTCGATGGGGTTATTCGCCGGCGGTGACCTTGATCATCCGGTCCGGTTCGGCGACGGCGCCATTCGACGCTTCGTCGCCACGCTTGATCTTGTCGACATTCTCCATGCCCTCGACGACCTTGCCGACGACCGTGTACTGGCCGTTCAGGAAGTCGCCGGGCGCGAACATGATGAAGAACTGCGAGTTGGCGGAATTCGGGTCCTGCGACCGCGCCATGCCGACCGTGCCGCGCTCGAAGGGCACTTCGGAGAATTCGGCCGGCAGATCGGGCTGGCTGGAACCGCCGGTGCCGGCCGCCTGCGGCTGGAAGCCGTCTTCCATGTCGCCATACTGCACGTCGCCGGTCTGGGCCATGAAGCCCTCGATCACGCGGTGGAAGGCAACATTGTCATATTCGCCGGCAGCCGCCAGCGCCTTGATGCGCTCGACATGCTTCGGCGCCACGTCCGGGCGCAGTTCGATGACAACAGGGCCGTCCTTGAGTTCGATCGTCAGGCGTTCGGCCGCCGACTGGGCGCTCGCGCCGCCGGTCATGGCAGCCAGGAACAGGGCTCCTGCAAAGGCAATGCGGGAAAGTCTCATGATAGCTCCATCTGTTTGAAAAGGCGGCTCATGTCTTTTGCCGGGTCTCTTGCCGCTCCTGGAGCGCCGCAAAGACCGCTTGCGGGACAAAGGCGGAGACGTCCCCGCCCATGGCCGCGATCTGGCGGACCAATGTGGCGGTAATGGGCCGCGAGGCCGTGCCCGCCGGCAGAAAGATCGTCTGGACGTCAGGCGCCATCTGGCGGTTCATGCCGGCCATCTGCATTTCGTAGTCGAGGTCGGTCCCGTCCCGCAGGCCGCGGATCAGAAGAAGCGCCTCGTGCCGGCGCGCCGCATCGACCACCAGCCCGTCGAAGGCGACGACGGACACATCGCCCCGTCGTTCCGGCAGCACCTCGCCGATCGACCGGCTGATGAGGTCTGCCCGTTCCTCGAAGGAGAAGATCGGCGTCTTGCCCGGATGAATGCCGATCGCGACGATGACGCGCGCCGCGACGTTCAGCGCCTGCACCAGCACGTCCATGTGGCCGTTCGTGATCGGATCGAAGGAGCCTGGATAGAAGGCGGTCGTCATGGCGGGGTCCCGTTTGGCGCCTTTTGTCACGCTCGGCGCGATTGCGCAAGGTGCCGTGCCGCCCGCCTCCCCCACCATGAACAGGTGATGAATGGCCCGTTCAAGACCGTTTCAGGCGCGCCGTGTTCTACTTCCATCATCGCACAGGGAACAAAAGTCGAAAGACGGCGTTCTCAAGACTGACAAGACCCCGCAACATGTATTGCGTTTCCAAGGCTGGAAGGAAAAGCAAAATGGCACTGATGTTTCTCTCCATGGCGATGTTCATCGCACTGACGGCCGCAACGATCCACGCCCTGCGTGATGAGGATCGCGGCGCGACGAGCAAGATCGCCGCTCGCGGCAAGTGGATCAACTGACCGTCGGGAGCCCTGTCATGACGATTGCCATGATATTCTTTGCGACGCTGATCAGCGTCATGTTTACCTTCGATTTCGTCAAGATGATCATCGAAATGCGGCGTGATCGCGTCGTCATGAAGTCGATGAAACGAGAAGCAGGCGGCTTCGGCGTCTGACGCCCCCTTGCCGCCGACAAGCGCGGGCAGCCCAGTCCCCGGTTGCCTGCCCCATCGAAGCCGGACGGAGCCTCCCCGTCCGGCTTTTTCATGCTCCGCGTTCCGCTGCGCGCGCTCCAGCGAGCGCCAGGCAACCGCGCCTGCGGACCGGAATGACCAGCAGCGCGCCGGCTGTATAGAGCTCGCCGACCGATCGTTCGGGTAGCGCGACGGTGATCAGCGGCGTTTGCCAGGAC
>CAMPIK010000287.1 GCA_946886325.1 uncultured Shinella sp. | reverse complement strand
CCGGCACCGCGAAAGAGCTGGCCGCCATGCAGCACGCCAAGGCCGAGCGTCTGTTCAAGCGCGACGAGCACCATGTCGTCGAGGTCGCGGGCGCGGCCGAACCAGTGATGGGCGAGCGTGATGGCATGGGCGTCGCTCTCGACGATCGTCGCGACATTGAGCCGGCTCGTCATCTCGCCGGCGAAATCGACATCCGTCTCGCGGAAGATCGGCGAGGAGCGGACCTGGCCGGTGCGGTGTTCGACGACGCCCGGCAGGCCGATGCAGATCGAATCGACATCATCCAGCGACAGGCCGGCATCGACGACGCAGCGCCGGACACCGTCCTCGATCAGGTCGGTAATGACGGCGATCGGCTGGCGGTCCACCCGGATCGGCAGCGTCAGGTGCGACAGCACCTCGCCGCGGAAATCGGTGACGACGAAGACCATGCGATTGCCGGCGATCTTGGCGCCGACGACGCGGGCGGCATCCGGATTGAGCTCCAGCATGACCCGCGGCCGGCCGCGCGCCGCCGCATTGCGGATGTCGCCCTCGTGGCGCGTCAGGATCAGCCCGTCGTCGAGCAGCGAGGCGGTGATCGCCGAGACGGTCGTCGTCGAAAGCTCGGAGCGCTCGCTGATTTCCACCCGCGAGATCGGCCCGTGCCGGCGAATGGTGTCGAGCACGTTGAAGCGGTTGATCGCGCGCATCAATTCGGGGTCTGCGGTCTTCATGGTCTGCCGGATGCTCGCGATGCGCTTGACGGAAAAGGCTTTATTTGGCCGGAATGCGAATTAAATAACGAGCAATTGATGCCTCCTGTCAAGCAGAATGGGCAAAAAATGAGCGACTGCTGTTGACATTTTGCCGATCGTCATCTGAATTAATCCGCATAGGGGACAAATTGGTGAGGATATTTCGCCCCTGGGAGGAGATAGAATGACCGAACACCGTGAACTGGCGCCCCGTCGCGCCATGAAACTGTCAGCCCTTGCCGCCGCGACCGGCATGGCGCTGCTTCTGAACACCGGAACGGCGGCCGCCCAAACCGCCGTCAAATGGCTGCATCTCGAAACCGTGCCGGCCTATGTCGAGATGTGGGAAGGCATCGCCGCCAAGTACGAAGCGGAGCATCCGGACGTGGATGTGCAGCTGCAATTCCTGGAAAACGAGGCGTTCAAGGCGAAGCTGCCAACGCTTCTGCAATCCGAGGACGCGCCGCATTTCTTCTATAGCTGGGGCGGCGGCGTGCTGAAGCAGCAGTCGGAAACCGGCGCGCTGATGGACCTGACCGACGCGATGCGCGCCGAAGACGGCGCCTGGGAGAAGAGCTACAACCCGGCCGCCCTCAAAGGCTTCACCTTCGACGACCGAATTTATGCGGTTCCCTTCAAAATGGGAACGATCAGCTTCTTCTACAACAAGGAGCTCTTCGCCAAGGCCGGCGTGAAGGCCGAGGAAATCAAAACCTGGGACGACTTCCTTGCCGCCGTCAAGACGCTGAAGGATGCCGGAATCACCCCGATCGCCGGCGGTGGCGGCGACAAGTGGCCGCTGCATTTCTACTGGAGCTACCTCGTCATGCGCAATGGCGGCCAGGAGGTCTTCGAGACGGCGAAGAACAACGAGGGCGAAGGCTTCATGCAGCCACCGATCATCAAGGCCGGCGAGCAGCTCGCCGAACTCGGCAAGCTCGAACCCTTCCAGGGCGGCTATCTCGGTGCCACCTGGCCGCAGACGCTCGGCGTCTTCGGCGACGGCAAGGCGGCGATGATCCTCTCCTTCGAGAACACCGAGGCGAACCAGCGCAAGAATGCCGGCGACGGCAAGGGACTGGCGTCCGACAACATCGGTCGCTTCCCGTTCCCCGCGGTCGAGGGTGGAGCAGGGGCTGTCACCGACACGCTCGGCGGCATCAACGGTTGGGCCGTGACGAAGAACGCGCCGCCCGAGGCGCTCGACTTCCTGCGCTATCTGACGAATGCCGACAACGAGCGCATGATGGCCGGCGTCGGCATGATCGTTCCGTCCACCATCGGTGCTGAAGACGGGTTGAAGGATCCGCTGGTCCGGGCCTCGGCCGACCAGCTTGCCGCCTCGACCTGGCACCAGAACTACTTCGACCAGGATCTCGGTCCCTCCGTCGGCCGCGTCGTGAACGACGTCACGGTGGAAATCCTCGCCGGGCAGATGTCCTCGGAAGAGGCCGCCCAGATGATCCAGGACGCGCTCGAACTCGAGTAACGTCCGGAGAGCCGGGCGGCCGCTCTCCGCCGCCCGGCCTTTCGGCCATCGACGACGCCCGCGCGAAGAGGACGGCATGACCGAGATGACTGCGACCATGGCCGCGGCCCCCGCCGCGCCGCGCGCCAGCAAGGTGCGCTACAAGAGCCCGACCGTCCGGGGGCGCCTGCCGGTGCTCGTGCTGTTCCTGCCGCCGGCGCTGCTGCTCTTCACGCTCTTCGTCATCCTGCCGATGGGCGAGGCGGCTTGGTACAGCTTCTACCGCTGGAACGGCTACGGCACGCCGGACGAGTTCGTCGGCTTCCGCAATTTCGAGGTCCTGTTCAACAACCGCGCCTTCTCGCAGGCGCTGATGAACAACGGCCTGATCATCCTCGTCTCGCTGCTCCTGCAGATCCCGCTTGCCATCTGGCTCGCCATGATGCTCGCGCACAAGATCGCCGGCGTGGTGGCCTTCCGGCTGATCTTCTTCCTGCCCTATGTGCTGGCCGATGTCGCGGCGGGCCTGATCTGGCGCTTCGTCTATGACGGCGACTACGGGCTCTTTGCGGCCGTCGCCGGCTTCTTCGGCTTCGCCACGCCCTATGTGCTGGCGGACCGGGATCTCGCGATCTATGCCGTGCTCGCCGTCATCATCTGGAAATATTTCGGCTTCCACATGATGCTCTTCATCGCCGGGCTCCAGGCCGTCGACAAGAGCGTGCTGGAGGCCGCCGAGATCGACGGGGCGACCGGCTGGCAGAAGTTCCGCTATGTCACGCTGCCGCTGCTCGGCTCCACCGTCCGGCTTTCCATCTTCTTCGCGGTCATCGGCTCGCTGCAGCTCTTCGACCTGATCATGCCGCTTACCGGCGGCGGACCGTCGAACTCGACGCAGACCATGGTGACCTTCCTCTACACCTATGGCGTGACGCGCATGCAGGTCGGCCTCGGCAGTGCCGTCGGCGTGGTGCTCTTCGTCATCTGCGTGACGCTCGCCTTCGGCTACAAACGGATCTTCATGCGCCATGACTGAAGCAACATCATCCGTCCGCATGACCGCCGGCACCCGGCTCTATCTCTACGGGTCGCTCTTCTTCGTCGCCGCGATCGTGCTCGTGCCCCTCGTCACCACCGCGCTCGGCGGCTTCAAGGCGCTGGGCGAACTGCGGGTCAACCCGTTCGGGCTTCCGTCCGAATGGGTGTGGTCCAACTATCTCGATATTCTCTTCGGCGACCGCTACTGGCGGCAGATGCTGAATTCGCTGTTCATCGCGACGATGACGGTGATCCTGACGGTGATCGCCTCGGCGATGGCCGCCTTCACCTTCGCCCATGTGAAGTTCTTCGGCGCCAACCACCTGCTCAATTACTTCCTGATCGGGCTGATGTTTCCGGCCGCCACCGCCATCCTGCCGCTCTTCATCCGCATCCGTGATCTCGGCCTGCTCGACACCTACTGGGGCGTGATCCTGCCGCAGGTGGCCTTCGGGCTCGGCATGAGCATCCTGCTCTTCCGCAACTATTTCCGGAACCTGCCGGAGGAACTGTTCCAGGCGGCGTTCGTCGATGGCTGCGGCTATATCCGCTTCTTCTGGTACATTTCGCTGCCGCTTTCGCGGCCGATCGTCGCCACCGTCAGCATCATCACCTTCGTCAACAGCTGGAACAGCTACATCCTGCCGCTGATCATGCTGAACTCGGAATCGAAATATCCCTGGCCGCTCGGCATCATGGTCTATCGCGGCGAATTCGGCACCGAATGGCAGCTCGTGCTCGCCTTCATCACGCTGACGATCATGCCGACGGTCATCGTCTTCTTCCTCGCCCAGAAGCACATCATCGCTGGCCTGACGGCCGGCGCGGTGAAGTCCTGAGCCCGAACTTGCAGGAGCATTAAACATGGCATCGGTCGAACTGAGCGACATCCGCAAGAGCTACGGCTCGCTGGAGGTCATCCACGGCGTGTCGCTGTCGATTGACGACGGCGAGTTCATCGCGCTGGTCGGGCCGTCCGGCTGCGGCAAGTCCACGCTGCTGCGCATGATCGCGGGGCTGGAGGACATCACCGACGGCGAGGTCTTCATCGGCGACAGGGTGGTCAATCCGCTGACGCCGCGCGAGCGCAACATCGCCATGGTCTTCCAGTCCTACGCGCTCTATCCGCACATGACGGTCGCCGAGAACATGGGCTTCAACCTGAAACTATCAGGCGTCGCCAAGCCCGAGATCGAGCGCAAGGTGGGCGATGCGGCGCGCATGCTGGCGCTGACCGAGCTTCTCGACCGCAAGCCGAGTCAGTTGTCCGGCGGCCAGCGCCAGCGTGTCGCCATGGGCCGCGCCATCGT
>CAMPIK010000286.1 GCA_946886325.1 uncultured Shinella sp. | reverse complement strand
GCCAAACCCGAGTTGCACCTTCATCGCGCGATTGCGGTCGCTTGCGAGGTCGAAGGCCTCGATGGCGCGGTCGACCGGGAAGGTGTGGCTGATCAGGGGCGAGAGGTCGAGGCGGCCGCTTGCGATCAACCGGACGGCTTCGCCGAATTCGGCGTCGAAGCGGAAACTGCCGACCACGTCGAGCTCCTTGACGACGACGGCAGGCAGCGGGAAGGGCATCGACCCGCCGAGCCCGACGGCGACCAGCGTGCCGCGCGGACGCAGGCAGGCGATCGCGGTCTCGACGGCTGCCGGATGACCGGAGCAGTCGAAGGCGACGTCGAGCTTGCCCTTGCCGGCCTTGTAGCGGTCGAGGCCCGTGGCATCGGGTCCGCTCAGAACGGCTTCGTCCGCGCCGAGACGCTCGGCGATCTTCAGTGGCGCCTCGACGACGTCACAGGCAATGACCCTGGCGGCACCGGCATGGCGCGCCGCCGCAATCGTCAGGCAGCCGATCGGGCCGCAGCCGGAGACGAGAACACTCTTGCCGAGAAGCGAACCGGCGCGCTTGACCGCATGCAGGCAGACGGCCAGTGGTTCGGCAAGTGCCGCAAGACCGGCATCGACACCAGGTCCGACCGGATGCAGCAGATGGGCGGCAACCAGCATCGTCTCGCGGAACATGCCCTGCGCATGGGGAAAGCGCATGGCACTGCCGCGGAACACCATGTCGTGGCAATGGTTGTGCAGCCCGCGCTGGCATTCCTCGCAGGTGCCGCAGGGCATGGATGGATTGACGGCGACGAGATCGCCCTTGGACAGGCCGGAGACACCGGCGCCGACCGCATCGACGACCGCCGAGACCTCGTGGCCTAGGATCATCGGCTCCCGGATCCGCACCGTGCCGAAGCCGCCCTGGTGGTAATAATGCAGGTCCGAGCCGCAGATCCCGCCGGCGGCGACGCGGACGCGGACTTCGCCCTCGCCGGGTTCTGAAACCTCGGGACGGTCCTCGATACGAAGATCATGGGGCGCATGGGCAACGACGGCGCGCATGGGATATCTCCACCTTAAAGGACCGACAGCATGCCGCCGTCGACATAGATGATCTGGCCGTTGACATAGTCGGAAGCCGAGGACGCGAGGAAGACGGCGGTTCCCACCAGCTCGTCGGGCCTGCCCCAGCGCGCGGCCGGCGTGCGGCCCTTCACCCAGGCGTCGAACTCGGGATTGTTGACGAGCGCCTCGTTCATGTCGGTCAGCATGTAGCCCGGCCCGATCGCATTGGCCTGGATGCCGGACTTCGCCCATTCGGCGGCCATGCCCTTGGTCAGCATCTTCACGCCGCCCTTGGCAACCGTATAGGGAATGACGGTGGCGCGGGCGAGTTCGCTGGTCAGCGAGCCGATATTGATGATCTTGCCGTAGCCGCGCGGGATCATCCGGCGTGCGGCCTCGCGGCCGATAAGGAAGGCGCTCGTCAGGTTGGTGTCGATGACGCGCTGCCAGTCGGCAAGCGCCAGTTCCACCATCGGCTGGCGATGCTGGATGCCGGCATTGTTGACGAGGATATCGACGGAAACGCCCTCGGCATCGAGGCGCTCGAAGGTCGCCACGACCTCTGCCTCGCTGACGACGTCGAAGGCGGCCTCGACGACATCATAGCCGGCTTCGCGCATTCCGGCGGCGACGGCGGCGACATTGTCCGCGGACCGACCGTTGATGACGAGGCGCGCGCCGGCATCGCCGAGCCCGCGGGCGATCGCCTGGCCGAGGCCGCGCGTCGAGCCGGTGATGAAGGCCGTGCGGCCGGAAAGATCGAACAGGGGATTGGTCATGGGGGTCTCCTCAGAGTTCCGACTTGCGGTAGATCAGGTCGGGGCGCTCATAGACACGGCCGGCAGGAGATCGGTCCCGAGACCGGGGCCTTCCATCGGCAGCACGTAGCCGTCCTTGATGGTCGGAACGACGGTGACGAGTTCCTTGTACCAGCCGGTATAGAAGGCGCGCACCGATTCCTGGATCAGCGTGTTCGGCTGGCTGAAGGAGGCGTGCACGGCGGCGGCGAAGCCGACCGGGCCGGTGCAGTCGTGCGGCGCGAATGGCCGGTGATAGGTGTCGGCAAGGGCCGCGATCTTGCGGCCTTCCGTCAGCCCGCCCGTCCAGCAGAGATCGACCATGGCGATATGGGTCGCGTCGCGCTCCAGCATGTCCTTGTAGGGGAAGCGCGAGCCGAGCGTTTCGCTGGCGCAGACCCAGACATCGGTCGAGGCGGCATATTCGGCAAGCGCCTGTGGCGAGTTCATGCGGATCGGGTCCTCGTACCAGGTCGGCTGGTAGGGTTCGAGCGCGCGGGCGATCTTCTTGGCGGTCGGCAGGTTCCAGAGCGAATGGAACTCGACCATGATCTCCATCCGGTCGCCGACGCGGTTCCGGATCTGCTCGAAGGGCACGATCGCCTTCTTCATCTGCTCGGCGGAAATGTAGAGCCCGCGGTTTTCCTGCGCGGCCGGATCGAAGGGCCAGATCTTCATGGCCGAGATGCCGCTTTCCAAGAGGTTTTCGGCAAGCGCGCCAGCATCCGTCATGAAGGCCGCGAGGTCCTCGTAGGGGCCTTCGCTGGCGCCGAGGTTCCAGGTATCGACGGGGCGGATGTTGTGGCTGCGCACATAGCCGTAGCCGGCGCAGGTGTTGTAGACGCGCAGCCTGTCGGTGTTGAGCCCGCCCAGCATCTGGTGCACCGGCATGTTGCAGACCTTGCCGAAGAGATCCCAGAGCGCAATATCGACCGCCGAGGCCGCGCGATATTCCGCGCCCGTCGAGGACTGCGCCATCGGCAGGTCGGTCATGATGCGGTTCAGCGCCTCGATGCGCAGCGGGTCCTGGCCGAGCAACCGCGCGGCAAGCGTATCGTGGATATGCGCCTCGACGGCGCCGGCGCCATAGAAGGTCTCGCCGAGACCGATCGTGCCCTCGTCGGTATGCACGCGAACCCAGAGCACATTCGAGAACTCCTCGGTTCTCAGCGTTTCCAGCGCGGTGATCTTCATGCGGGCCTCCCCCGGCAGCGTGCCGACCGGCCGTCCCCTTCGAAGGACATGCGATCGAGCGATCGTGAATCGGCAATTGACACATACTGATATTCTGTGAAATATCACAGCAGGATTGCATTACGGTCTTGGAGCCAGATTTGCAAGAGGCGATGGTGGCGGAGCAGGCAAAAGCGGCCGGGAAGGCGAGCATGGGGGCAAGCGGTGTCTGGCCGCTCGACCAGGCGCGCGACCTCACGGCCATTGCCTACGAGCGCATCGAGGAACTCTTCGTCTGCATGCGCATCGCGCCGGGCGCCGAGATCCGCACGCAGGACCTGCAGGCGATGACGGGCCTCGGCCGCACGCCGGTCCATCAGGCGGTCCGGCGGCTTGCCGCCGAGACGCTCCTGGAGATCCGCCCGCGCAACGGCCTTCGCGTCACGCCCATTGATCTCGCGCGTGAAATGCGCCTTGCGGATCTCCGCCGCGACCTCGACCGTTTCGTCACCTCGGCCGCGATCCGCAACATGACGTCCAACGACCGCACGGCGCTGCACCACCTGAAGCGCAGGCTCGATGCCGAGCGGTCGACGATGGACGTCGACGCCTTCAACGTGATCGACAAGACGTTCAACAAGCTCCTGATCCACGCCTCCGGCGAGCGCTTTCTCGAGCGGGTGCTGAGCCCGCTGCACGCGATCTCGCGGCGGATCGGCTATCTGAGCATCAGCCAGGTCAGCAACCGGGAGGGACTTCTCGGCACGATCGACCGGCATGTGGCGATCATGGACGCCATTCTCGCCGGCGAGGAAGGCCGCGCCTGCGAGGCGTCCGACGAACTTGTGCGGTTCAGCATATCCATGCTCAAAGAGTTCGAGGACCGGGTCGATCCGGGCCTGCTCGACATTCGATTCGCCGCTTCCGGCGGCGTAGGGAGCGCTCCTGCCACCTCGGCAGACGCGCCCGACGACATGGGCCGGGGCCTTCCGCCGCCAGCCTGATAAATACCCCATCCCCACAGCAATCATCCAAGGGAGGAATGATGATGAGACGTTTCCTTTTCAACACGACGGCGGCACTGGTGGCCGTGATCGGCCTTGCGGGCTCTGCCTTCGCGCAGGAATTCACCTTCCGCTTCCAGTCGTCCGACCCGGCGGGCAATCCGAACTTCGAATACCAGAAGGGCTGGACGGACCTCGTTGCCGAACGCTCGGGCGGCAAGGTGAAGATCGAGCTTCTGCCGGTCGGTTCGGTCGTCGAATATAACGAGACGCTCGACGCCGTCGCCGCCGGCATTCTCGACGGGCAGATCTGCGATTCGTCCTACTGGGCCGGCAAGGACCCGGCCTTCGGCCTGATCTCCAACCCGGTCGGCGCCTGGTCGGACCCGTCGCAGATGATCGACTTCGTCGAGAACGGCGGCGGCAAGGAAATCATGCAGGAACTGCTCGGCTCCTACGGCCTGCACTTCATCGGCGTCTCGACGCCGGGCCTCGAAGCCTTCGTGTCGCGCGTGCCGCTCGACGGCGTCGATGACCTGAAGGGC
>CAMPIK010000285.1 GCA_946886325.1 uncultured Shinella sp. | reverse complement strand
GCCGCACCGCCCTTGACGCCGAAGCACGGGCCGAGCGAGGCCTCGCGGATGCAGATGATCGCCTTCTTGCCGATGCGGTTGAGGCCGTCGCCGAGCCCGACCGTCGTCGTCGTCTTGCCTTCGCCAGCCGGCGTCGGGTTGATCGCGGTGACGAGGATCAGCCGGCCGTTCTTCTTGTCCTTCTGGGCGGCGATGAACTCGGCGGAAATCTTCGCCTTGTCGTGGCCGTAGGGCAGCAGATGATCGGACGGGATGCCAAGCTTCTCGCCGATCTCCATGATCGGCCTCTTCTTCGCGGCGCGTGCGATTTCGATATCGGATTTGACCTCGGCCATGCTGTCTCGCTCCCCTTCGTCCCGCCGCTCAGCGAGAGGACGTGTTTATGATTGGCGAGGCACAACGGTCGGCCGTCAGCCGACAGTTCCGCCTTCGCGCGCATTTAGAGCTTGAACGGACGAGAAATGCCCCGCCGGAATTTGCCGCGGACTAGGCCAAAAGCGACACCGGGCATATTCACGCCCGGCATCGGCAATTATCAACGGCCTTGGGCGACCGTAACGCGCCGAAGCGCGGTACCTGTCATCGGGCCAGGATGTCGCGCATCTCGACCAGATTGGACCGGACCCGGAGGATGTAGAAGCCCATGGTCGCCAGATGCGTCGGCATGATCCAGCCGTCTTCGCGGCCGTTGGAGATGAGAAGCGGCTGGATGTTCAGCGCCGAACGCAGTTGCTTGATGCTTTCCGCCCAGATGGGCGCAATGCCGCGCTGCGTGATGACGGAATCGAAATCCGCGCCCGCCGCCGAGAGCACACCGTAATAGCCGTAGAGCTGGCCATAGGCGAACCAGAAGCGGTCGTCGGCGCGCGTGTCAAACCAGCCGCCGTCGTGGAATTCCGAACGCTCGCGGATGATCGCGGACGTGTTGCCGATGTCGCTGGCAATGCGGTCGAGGAACTCGATGAAATTGTCCGAGCGTCCGTCGAAGGTCGCCGAGCAATTGGCAAGCGCATCGTTGAACGTTCTGAGGTCGCGGGCGGCCGACCGGTAGAAGCTCGGCGTCGGCGTCTTCGGACCGAAGGGGCTGACGCCGAAATACCAGGTCTCCTCATCGAACTGCAAATTGCCGCGCGCCGACTGGAGATTGTTGTTGATGCCGGACGTGCCACGCACGCGGCCGAGCGAATCCACCAGTTCGACCGTCGTGCGGCGGACGGCCTGGTTGATGCCGCGCTGGAAGGACGCCTTGTTGTCGAGCCAGGGCGTATCGTCCCAGTCCATCCCGAAGAGCCCGAGCTTGTAGAGCAGCATCGACGAGATCCAGGCGTTCTGGTTGACATTGTAGTCGATGAGGTCGGCCGTGACATCGACGATCGCCGAGCGCTGGCAGGTGTTCGCCGCCGCCGTCTCGCCTTCCGCCGCCTTGACGGGTTGGCCGGCATCGTTCTTGCGGGCGGCCAGATTGTAGCTGTTCACGTAATCCGGATTGAAGTTGGTCCAGACCTGCGTCTGCCAGATGAAATAGGCATAGAGGCCGACGAGCACGACAAGGCCGATGCCGATCGGTCCCTTGATGATCCAGCTTCTCGCCCGATACCAGGCGGCAATGGTGAGGAAGGGCCAGAGGATCCAGGCGATCACCAGGCCGACGCCCCGGCCCATCGCGGCGAAGATGCGCTGGAAGAACGCGACGATCGGGTCAAGCATTGCTGTTGTCCTCTCTGATGCCGAAGAGCTTGTGGCGATAGGCCTGCTTGTCTCTCAGATATGTGCGCGTCAACGTCGTCACAACGAATTCCCGGAACTTTTCGCTGAAATGCTCATAGGCCGCATAAAACCCCTGCTTGTCGAAGACGAAGCGGGAGACGAAATCATGCGGCACAAGCTGCGAAACGAGCCGGTTGACCAGCCACTGGTCCGGATGGTCCGGCGCCGCCCTGACGACATGGAAGCGCAAGTGCGGCGGAACGTCCTTCATCTTCAGTTCGCCCGTCGACGAGATCGTGCGGATCGCTTCCTGCAGGAAGGGATAGCTGCCGTCGCGCGCCACCGCCGCGGCATTGCGATGCATCCAGGTCTGGAGCCAGATGCGATCGGCGCCGGAGAGATCGGCCGCCGGCTCGCTTTCGTTCACAAGGCCGAGCACCGTCATCTCGGCGCGATGCTGCAACAGGCCGGACCCTTCGACCCATGAGGCTCGCGGCAGGTCGAGGCGCTTTGTCGATGCGAGAAAGTCGAAAATGCGGGCGTGATCGGTCTTCGCGATATAGCTGACCTGCCAGGGCCGCGACCGGCGGAAGCCCGGCGCCTCCGGATCGCAGATCACCGTCGTCGTCTTCTCGTCGACAAAGACGAAGATGCCGCCGAAATGGTTTGCCCAATAGGCATCGTGCCGGAAGACGAGCTTGTCCGGCACCAGCGCGTTCTGCCTGATGTCGCCGGTCTGCTTGGCAAGCTCCACCATGCGGTTCAGCATCGCGTCGTCCTGCCAGGCATTCGGCACGGTCTTCAGCCGGTCGACGAGCGCGCGCAATTCGCCCGCCTTGCCCAGCATGTCCTCGGCGGACAGCACCCGGAACCGCACCTCGTTGATCGACAGCAGATCGTCGATGTCGTCGACGACGGACACCGAATCCTCGATCTCGCCGAAGAGCGCATCGCGGATGGTGATCGCGTTGATCGCCCGGGCATTGGCCGAAAAGAACTCGTGCATCAGCGCGGCGGTGTTGGAAAAGCTCGTATGCACGACCGGCAGGTTCACCTGCTCCGGCGTCATGATGACGAAGCGGCGGTTGACGCGGTTCGGGTCGAGATAATCCTTGTCGCCGAGTTCGTCGGCAATCTCGGGCGAAAAGCCGGTCATGTCGATGCGGAAGCTGTCCAGCGCCGTGCGCCGGATGCCGAACCCGTCCAGCGCCTTGTTGTAGCGCTCGACCAGATGCGGCTCCGCAATCGGCAGCAGCCGGCCATAGATCAATTCGGCTTCGAGGAGGCGTTTCATGCGCTGCAGGTCATTCGTTCACGGGCCGTTTGCTGTCCTCACCCCAGAAGAGGTCATCGAGGTCGACGCGAAGCGCCTTGGCGATGTTTCTGAAAACCGAAATGCTGCCGTCCTTCTTGCCGGTTTCGATTTCGGATAGATAGCCAGCGCTTATGCCGATTGCATTCGCCAGGTCCTTGCTCGTCATGCCGCGGAAATCGCGCCAGACACGGATGGGGTTTTCGCCATCGATCAGCCGGTCCACGAATTCGGCGGGAACGCGCAGGTCGTCGCCTTCCGCAATGCGCCGTTTTGCCTCGTCGTAGGCAGCGACGTCCTCCAGCATTTCCGCCATTTCGACAAGCGCATCGTATTCGGCACGCGCGAGCACGACCATCTCTTCTCCGCTTGGCGTGGTAAACTTGGTCGCCTTGTTCAACACACGCTCCTTTCAGTAAATGCTTCCACGGCTATCCACGTCGAGCACATCAAGAACATCGCCGTTGTCATCGAAGATCACGCGCCAGTTTCCGACCCGCAACCGAAAGCCCTCGCGCCCCTGAAGCTTCTTCACATTGGCCTTCAGCGATGCCGGATCATCGGCATACTGATAGACCTTCCGTCTGATCCGGTCGGCCTCGTTTCTCGGCATTCGCGCGAGTGTCCGCAAGGCAGGGGCATGAAAGACAACCTGTTTCATAGACACTAAGCCTCGTCACCGGCACAGGCAACCGAATTCGCTGTCAGCTAATTACCTCTCCTCACCACCGCCCGTCCGCCTTCATCGCCTCCATCTCGCGGATGGCCTTTTCCCGCTGGCGCTCGCGGCGGATGATGTCGGTGACGGCGGCATCGTCGGACTTGTCGGTGTAGCGGAACTCCGAGTCGGCGTAGCGGTTGATCTCCTGGAGCACCATGTCCATGGTAACCGGCCCGCGCAGCGCCTCGATCATCTGCTTTTTCTCGTCATAGGGCTTGTGCATGAAGGCTTCAGGCGTCGCGAACCAGTCGTCCGGCAGGTCCACGTCCATGGCGCGCATCTTGATCGCGTCGGTGATGTTCTTGATGGCGCGGCCGGTGAAGCGCGGTTCGGCGACCTTGATGCGGTGCAGGTAGGCGCCGACATCGGCCAGCGTCGCGATCCGGCCCTCCTCCTTCTCGTGCTTCTCCCAGACGGCCAGCAGCCCCTCCTCCTTCGGCCGGGCGTGCTGCTCGTAGGAGGTCGAGACGGCCTGCTTGATCTCCTGGCCCTGAAGCAGCGCATGCTCGCCGAGCGGGATCGAATGGTTCTTGCCGACGAGGATCGCGAAGATGTCGATATAGTCGTCCTCGGTCTGCGGCCCGTCGACCAGCCAGCGGGCACCGGCGCGCTGGCGCAGCGCATCGTCGACGTTTTCCGGGTAGTTGGAGAACATGCCGAAGGTGCAGTTGCCGCGCACCACCGTCGAGGCGCCGGCGAAGCTCTCCATCAGCACGGCGGTCACCTCGTGCTGGCCGGCGGACGCCCGGTCGTCGGAGCGTTTCGCCGCCACCTGGTCGATGTCGTCGATTGTGCCGAAGCCGATGGCCTTCGGATTGATCACGTTGTTGACGAA
>CAMPIK010000284.1 GCA_946886325.1 uncultured Shinella sp. | reverse complement strand
ACAGCGCTCTACAGCAGTCCCAGTTCCGCCAGTTCCCGGCGGAGATCGAGCGGCAGGTCTGCCGCGTCGCCGAGCGCCTTCAGGTCGCGGGGCGCATCCTCTTCCTTCAGATAGCGCCAGCCCTGGAACGCCCGCCGCGGCTGGAGCGTCGTTTCGACGACCTCAGGCCCGAGCACGAGTTCGCATCGCGTGATGCCGTCGCCGCCGGTAAAGGTCTTGAGGTCGAGCAGGCGCTGGCGGGCCTGGACCTGCCCCTTGATCACCCAGTAGAGCGAACCGCCATCGACGAGTTCGTCAGCACGCTTCGGCACCATGCGCGTCGTGTGGGTCGAACTCGGCTCGAGGCCGGCGGCGATCGCGATCAGCGAACGCTCGGCGACCCATTCGCGGAGATCGTCGATACTGTCGGCACCGACGCAGAGCTTGAGGAGATGCAAGGCCATGGCCCTTTGAACGCCCTTGCGCCGCCGGGGTCAAGGCCGCGGGTGCACGGGTCCACAGCGCCGAGACAGGCAGTCCGTATCAACACTCGACGACGTTGACCGCAAGGCCGCCCGTCGATGTCTCCTTGTACTTCTCGTTCATGTCGACGCCGGTCTGCCGCATCGTCTCGATACAGGCATCGAGCGGCACGAAATGCTGGCCGTCGCCCTTGAGCGCCAGCGAGGCGGCCGTCACCGCTTTGACGGCGCCGAGCGCGTTACGCTCGATACAGGGCACCTGGACCAGGCCGGCGACGGGATCGCAGGTCATGCCGAGGTGGTGTTCCAGCGCGATCTCGGCGGCATTCTCGATCTGCTCCGGCGTGCCGCCCATGACGGCGGCAAGACCTGCGGCGGCCATGGCGGAGGCGGAGCCCACCTCCCCCTGACAGCCGACCTCGGCGCCGGAGATCGAGGCATTGTGCTTGATGATGCCGCCGATAGCTGCCGCCGTCAGCATGTAGTCGCGAATGCCCTCGTCGTCGGCATCCTCGTGGAAATGCAGGTAATAGCGGATCGTCGCTGGCACGACGCCGGCTGCACCGTTGGTCGGCGACGTCACGACGCGGCCGCCGGCGGCATTCTCCTCGTTGACGGCCATGGCGTAGACGCTCAGCCAGTCGTTGGCGAGCAGCGGATTGATCTTGTTGGAGCGCCACTCCTCCTGGAGCTTGTCGTGGATCATGCGGGCGCGGCGGCGGACCTTCAGGCCGCCCGGCATGATGCCCTCGCCCGTCAGGCCGCGGTCGATGCAGCTTTTCATCGCGCCCCAGATCCGGTCGAGCCCGTCGTCGAGCTCGGCGCGCGACATCGACACTTCCTCGTTGGCGCGCTTCATCTGGGCGATCGTCAGCCCGGAACGCTCGGCCATCTCCAGCATCTGTTTTGCCGTTGCGAAGGGAAACGGCACCTTGCGGTCGCTGGCACGCGCCTTCGACATGCGCATCGCCTCGAGCTCGGTGTCGGTGACAACGAAGCCGCCGCCGACCGAATAGTAGACCTGCTTGAGCAGCAGCCGGTCGTCGCGGTCATAGGCCGAGAAGGTCATGCCATTGGCATGGCCCGGAAGCGGCACCTTCTTGTCGAAGATCAGGTCGGTCTTCGGCTGAAACGCATACGGTGGATGGCCGGGCGGCGTGATTCGGCCGGATTTTTCGACCATTGCCACGATCGCATCCATGCGATCAGGATCGACGCTGTCCGGCTGCTCGCCCATCAGGCCGAGGATCACCGCCCGGTCGCTGCCGTGGCCGACGCCGGTATAGGCGAGCGAACCGTGCAGGCTCATGCGGATCGCCGCAACCTGCGCGCCGGATGGGCGCGGCCAGTCGGGCGAGAGAATGAGGTCGAGAAAGCGGTTTGCGGCCGACATCGGCCCCATCGTGTGGGAACTGGACGGCCCGATGCCGATCTTGAAGACGTCGAAGACGGAGAGGAACATGTGGGTGGCCCTGAGACGGCGCCGGATCGGCGCCAGATGTCGATGCGGCAGCCTACGGTATCACAGCCCCGCCATAAGGCGATGCGCCGACATCGGATTGGACGCTTGCGACATGCGGCGCGGACCGATTTTCCCGTAAGGCAGAATCAAAACAGCGCGTCTGGGAGAGACGCGCTGTTTTGTAAAGGTTCGCTCGTGCGTTCGGTTCAGATGCCGCCGAAAAGATAGGCAAGAACCAGAAGACCGGCAAATCCAAACACTGTGCGCACGGTGACGCCCCAGCAAGATTTCTGAACGGTGCTGTCCATGATTTCCCCGAGTTGAGAAGATCGATACCGGGAAAATCGCCGCCCCGGCATGCGCATCTCAATAGTGAAAGATTCATGAAACCGCAACTGCTAAAAATGGCGGAAAAGGGGCAGCGAACTCATGGCTGCCCTGTCGTTTTTGCATGGCCTGTATCAGAATCAAACGTTTAGAGGCTGAATTCCGAAGGCAGTGGCAGCGCCCCGCCGTCTTGATTTCAACGGAAATGTTAATGCCGGGCCTGGCAGGCGCCTGACTGCCTCGGATGGCGTCTTGCAAATGGCGCGCGCCATGGCACAAGGAGCGTCATGACCCTTGCCGACTATCTCGCCCTCGCCTTCTTCGCCGTCATGTGGCTCGCCTATTCGTGGGTCACCGACCGGGCGCGGCTCTTCAACCGCGTCAGCCTGACGCGCGCCATGAGTTCGCAGCGCAATGCCTGGATTCGCACCGCGATGAAGCGGGACCTTCGCATGATCGACACGCAGATCATGGCGGGCCTGCAGAACGGCACGGCCTTCTTCGCCTCCACCTCGATCTTCGCGCTCGGCGGCTGTTTCGCGCTGCTCGGCGCCACCGACCAGGTGTTTGCGATCTTCAGCGACCTGCCGCTCGTCTTCCGCGGCAGCCGGGTCGGGTTCGAACTCAAGGTCGGCGGGCTCACCTGCATCTTCGGCTATGCCTTCTTCAAGTTCGGCTGGGCCTACCGGCTGTTCAACTATTGCTCGATCCTCTTCGGCGCCGTGCCGATGGTCGGCGACGTGCAC
Source organism: uncultured Shinella sp. (assembly GCA_946886325.1). The sequence goes on along the minus strand of CAMPIK010000284.1, from coordinate 1,581 downwards.
AAGGACCCGGCTGCCGCGGACCTTGCCGCCGACAAGGTCATCGCGATGAACATCCTTGCGGCCAAGCATTTCAATGCGGGCCTGCGCGCCATCTTCCTGTCGATCGGCTATCTCGGCTGGTTCGTCAGCCCCTATGTCTTCGTGCTGACGACGCTGCTCGTCATCGTCGTTCTGATCCGGCGCCAGTTCTATTCCGAGGCGCGCGAGGCCGTGCTCCAGTCGATCGACTGAGCGGATCGCCACGTTTACGACAATTGCCCGGCGCAAGCTTGCGCGCGCATCCTCCCCGTCATCCAACTGCGGCTTCCCGACCCATGACCCGTATGGCCTTCGACACCGCTACCGCCGAACCCGCCACCGATGGCGTGGCGTCCGCGCGCGGTTCGCGGATCGCGCTGATCGACCAGTTGCGCGGCCTCGCCCTCGTTGCGATGGCGATCTATCATTTCACCTGGGATCTCGAATTCTTCGGCTATATCGAGCCGGGCACGGCGGGAACCGGCGGATGGAAGATTTTTGCGCGGCTGATCGCCGGCAGCTTCCTGTTCCTCGCCGGCTACAGCCTGGTGCTGGGACACGGCACGCGGCTGCGCCTGCGCGCCTTTCTGCTGCGGTTCGCGAAAATCGCGGCGGCAGCGCTCGCAATCACCGTCGCCACCTATTTCATCTTTCCCGACACGTTCATCTTCTTCGGCATCCTGCACTCGATCGCCGCCGCAAGCCTCGTCGGTCTCATCTTCCTGCGGGCGCCGACGGTCGTATTGATTGCTACGGCCATCATCACCTTCGCCGCACCGTTCTATCTGCGCACCCCCTTCTTCGACCATCCCGGCCTCTGGTGGGTGGGCCTGTCGGAGACGATCCCGCGCTCGAACGACTATGTGCCGCTCCTCCCCTGGTTCGGCTGCTTTCTCCTCGGCATGGCCGCCTGCCGCCTTTGGCGCCCGCCGGTAGCAGTACCAGGCTCACTGCAGTCGAATGCCCGGTGGAAATCCCTTCTGGCGACGGCCGGGCGCCACAGTCTCGCCATCTACCTGGCGCACCAGCCCCTGCTGATCGGGATCGTCTATGCGATGTCGCTGGTCGCGCCGGCGGAACGGGCCGACCCTGTGGCCGGCTATCGCGCAAGCTGCATCAGTGCCTGTTCGGCAGAGCGCGACGCGGCCTTCTGTGACCGGTTCTGCGGCTGCACGCTCGACAGTCTGATCGCGCAGGATCTGTTCGCAGACCTCAATGCCGGCCGGATCGACGTCGCCACGGACAGCCGCATAAACGACATCTCGAAGCAATGCACCGCCGGTTCGGCGGAGGAACCTGAAGGATCAGGACAGTGAACGCCTTTCGCGACAAGCCGCTAGCCTTTCCATGGCCGCCCATTGTCTACGGCACGGCCATCCTCGCCGCCCTCCTCCTGCAGCGATACGTGCCGGTGGCCGTTCCCGACACCAATATCTGGATCGCGCGCGGGATCGGTTTTGCCCTGATCCTCATCGCGATCTGCCTCGATGTCTGGGCTATGCGAACGCTGATCGACAGCCACACGACCGTCATGCCGCACCGGCGCTCGACCTATCTGGTGAC
>CAMPIK010000283.1 GCA_946886325.1 uncultured Shinella sp. | reverse complement strand
GACCTCGGCGAGATCATCGCGCGCATCAAGTCGAACCTCGCCGATACGCTGAAGACCGAGGCCGCCGTCCTTCAGACCCGCCGCTCGGCCGAACAGAGCGGCGAAATCGTCGGCCAGGCGATGTCGGCCATGGCGGATATCGAAGCGTCGGCCGAGAAGATCGGCCAGATCATCGGCGTGATCGACGAAATCGCCTTCCAGACAAACCTGCTCGCCTTGAATGCCGGTATCGAAGCGGCCCGCGCCGGCGATAGCGGCCGGGGCTTTGCGGTCGTGGCGCAGGAAGTGCGGGCGCTCGCCCAGCGCTCGGCGGAGGCAGCACGCGAAATCAAGCAGCTCGTGACCGGCACCAAGGCCCAGGTCGAGGCCGGCGTCGAGCGGGTCAACCGGACGCAGGACGCCATCGGCAGCATCGTCCAGCAGGTGGCGGAGATCAACGAAGCCATCACCGGCATATCGCGCGACGGCTCGAACACCTCGGCCGGGCTCGACGGCGTCGCAGCCGAGATCGGGCGCATCAGCGGCGATATCCGCGTCGGTGCCGAAACGGCGCATGATACCGCAGCCGGCGGCAACGATCTTCACACCGTCATCCTCGAACTCGGACAGACGATCCGGGCGTTCCGCTTTCGCCAGCCGGGTGCCGAAAGCCACGCGGCCCCGCGGCAGGTCCGGCGGGTCGCGGCGGACGCAGGCAATCAACATTCGACGTTCGACGCCTTCGACGGCCCGGGCGAGGAGCGCCGTGCCATGGGTTTTGGAGGCTGATGATGACGCACCATCACCCCCGGCACTGGTTTTCGACCGCGCACAGCAGGCGCCTCGACGGCCAGCCGATGGCGGATACGCCGGTTCTACATGCATTGAGCGCCGATAGGCTGAAACAAGGAAGGCGATAATGGCGAGCAAGAAGGCCGCACAGAAGAGTTTAAGCCTCGCACCGGTCCTGGACCTGAACGAGGCCACTGCATTGCATGCCAAGCTGATGGAACTGAAGGGCAGCAACCTCTCGATCGACGCGTCGTCGGTCGAACGGGTCGGTGCACTTTGTGCCCAGGTCCTGATGGCCGGCGCGAAGAGCTGGGAGCAGGACAAAAACGCTTTCACCTTCTCGAAGGTCTCGGAGCCTTTCACGAAGACCATGCAGCTCATTGGCGTGAACATCGATCACTTGCTGGCAAAGGAGATTCAGCAATGAAGAAAAAGGTACTCACCGTGGATGATTCACGGACGATCCGGAACATGCTTCTGGTGACGCTCAACAATGCCGGCTTCGAAACCATCCAGGCTGAAGACGGCGTGGAAGGCCTTGAAGTGCTCGAGGACGCCAATCCCGACGTCATCGTCACGGATATCAACATGCCCCGTCTCGACGGCTTCGGCTTTATCGAGGGCGTTCGCCGGAACGAGAAGTTCCGCGCGATCCCGATCCTCGTGCTGACGACGGAGAGCGACGCGGAGAAGAAGAACCGGGCGCGTCAGGCCGGTGCGACCGGCTGGATCGTCAAGCCGTTCGATCCGACGAAACTCATCGATGCAATCGAGCGCGTAACCGCCTAACCGAGGATCTCTCGCGATGGATATGAACGAAATCAAAGAGATCTTTTTCCAGGAGTGCGAGGAGCAGCTCGCCGAGCTGGAATCCGGTCTCCTGAAATTGAACGACGGCGACCGTGATCCCGAGACGGTCAACGCCGTGTTCCGCGCCGTCCACTCGATCAAGGGCGGTGCCGGAGCCTTCGGTCTCGATGATCTCGTATCCTTCGCCCATGTCTTCGAGACGACGCTCGATTGCGTGCGCTCCAACAAGCTGGAGCCCACGCAGGACGTGCTGAAGGTCATGCTGAAGTCGGCGGATGTGCTGGCGGACCTCACCAATGCCGCCCGCGATGGCGGCAGCGTCGACGAGGCCCGCAGCAAGACGCTGATCCGCGAGCTCGAGGCTCTTGCAAACGGTGAAGTGCCGACCGCGTCCGAAGCGCCTGCGCCCAAGCCGGTCGCTGCTCCGTCGAAGGCCGCAGCACCCGAGCCGGTCGCGCCGCCGCCGACCAACGACGAAGGCTTCCAGCCGATCCCCTTCTCCTTCGACGACTTCACGCCGGACGAAGCACCGGTCGAGCCCTACGTTCCGACTTGCGAAGTTTTCTTCCGCCCGAAGGACGAGCTCTATGCGAAAGGCAACGAGGCGGCCCTGCTGCTTCGCGACCTCTCGCGCCTCGGCGAGATGAGCATCCATTGCGACATGGACAGCCTCCCGCCGCTGGAACAGATGAACCCGGAAGCCGCCTATTTCGCCTGGAAGGTCTCGATCAAGTCCGATCGCGGTGAAGATGGCGTTCGCTCCGTCTTCGAATTCGCCGAGTGGGATTGCGACCTCGAGATCACGACCATCGAGGAAGAGATCGAGGCGACAGCCGACGGCGAAGAGCTGCCGATGCAGCCGGTGCCCTTCGACCTTTCGATCCTCGACGACGCCCCGGAATCCTCCGGCGCCGACGACGGCGAGGACCTGGTCCGGAGCGATGCGGCAGCCGCCGTATCCGCGGCTGAAACCGCAACGAACGTGCTCCAGATGGCAGGCCGCGCCGCCGCGGAAGGCCCGAAGGCCGACCGGCCCGCAGCCGCAGCCGCAGCGGCGGCACAGGCCGGCGCGCCTGCAGCCGCAGCCGCAGTGCAGACGATCCGCGTCGATCTCGATCGCGTCGACCGGCTGATCAACCTCGTCGGCGAACTCGTGATCAACCAGGCGATGCTCTCGCAAAGCGTGATCGAGAACGACTCGAACGGCGTTTCGTCGATCAACATGGGTCTCGAGGAGCTCCAGCAGCTCACCCGCGAGATCCAGGATTCGGTGATGGCCATCCGCGCGCAGCCGGTCAAGCCGGTCTTCCAGCGCATGGCCCGCACCGTCCGCGAAATCGCCGATATCACCGGCAAGTCGGTCCGCCTCATCACCGAAGGCGAAAACACCGAAGTCGACAAGACCGTCATCGACAAGCTCGCCGAGCCGCTGACGCACATGATCCGCAATGCCGTGGACCACGGCCTTGAAACGCCCGAAAAGCGCGAGGCGCTCGGCAAGAACCCGGAAGGCACGGTTCGCCTCACCGCGAAACACCGCTCCGGCCGCATCGTCATCGAGCTTGCCGACGACGGCGCCGGCATCAATCGTGAAAAGGTCCGCCAGAAGGCGATCGACAACGACCTGATCGCGGCCGACGCGAACCTCTCCGACGAGGAGATCGACAACCTGATCTTCCACGCCGGCTTCTCCACCGCCGACAAGGTCTCCGACCTTTCCGGCCGCGGCGTCGGCATGGACGTGGTCAAGCGCTCGATCCAGGCGCTCGGCGGACGCATCAACATCTCGTCGAAGCCCGGCCAGGGGTCGGTCTTCACCATGAGCCTGCCGCTGACGCTCGCCGTCCTCGACGGCATGGTGGTGACGGTTGCAGGCCAGACGCTGGTCGTGCCGCTGACGGCGATCGTCGAGACACTGCAGCCGGAAGCCGCCGCCATCCACTCCTTCGGTGCGTCGCAGCGGCTGATCTCGATCCGCAACTCCTTCTGCCCGCTGGTCGATGTGGGCCGGATCCTGAACTTCCGCGGCACGCAGGCAAACCCCGTCGATGGCGTGGCCCTGCTGGTCGAGTCGGAAGGCGGCGGCCAGCGCGCCCTGATGGTCGATGCCATCCAGGGTCAGCGCCAGGTGGTCATCAAGAGCCTCGAGGCAAACTACACGCACGTTCCGGGCATCGCGGCAGCGACCATTCTCGGCGACGGCCGCGTGGCACTCATTCTCGATGTCGATGCGGTAGTCGCCGCCTCGCGCGGGCATTCACTCAGACAAGAAATGTCGTTGGCAGCAGTCGGGTAAGGTTATGTCGTACGCAGTCAAAAATCTGTCTCATGGCCGGGAGCTCATTGCTTTCCGGATCGGTGACCAGGAATTCTGTGTGAACATCATGTCGGTGCGCGAGATCCGTGGCTGGACTCCCGCGACGCCGCTGCCGCATTCGCCCCACTATGTGCTTGGCGTGCTCAACCTGCGCGGAGCGGTGCTGCCGATCATCGACATGTCGCTCCGGCTCGGCATGAAGCCGGCGGAGCCGACGGTGCGCCACGTCATCATCGTCGCCCAGGTCAATACGAAGGTGGTCGGCCTGCTGGTTGATGCCGTCTCGGACATCCTGACGGTGACCGACGAGAACATACAGCCGACGCCGGATATCGCCGACGCGGCAGAAAAGAACTACGCCCGCGGCATTCTTGCGATCGAGGGACGAATGATCTGCCTCATCGAACTCGACGCCCTGTTCCCGCATACCGAAAGTGAAGCCGCATGATGTCGCCCCAGGCCATTGACGCCAGACAATCGCCGGACGAGTGCCTGGCCAGCGGAGAATATCCGCTGACGCGCCGGGATCTCGCCGAGATTGCCGCGATGATCTACGCGGACGCCGGCATATATCTCAACGAGACGAAGGCCTCGCTCGTCTATTCGCGCCTGTCGAAACACATCCGCAACCTCGGCCTCAAGGGCTTCCGCGACTATTGCAACCTCGTCTCCTCGCCGGCGGGTGCCGCCGCGCGCA
>CAMPIK010000282.1 GCA_946886325.1 uncultured Shinella sp. | reverse complement strand
ATCGACGAAATCCGCATGGACCTTCGCCTGTCCGCGGGCGAAGCAGCCCTGGAGCCGTTCACGCTCGCCGACCTCGCCGCCGGTATCCGCATCGAGGAAGGAAAGGCATCGCTCGATATCGGCGACAGCCAGTTCATGGGCGGCCGGATGAGCGGTCGTGTGCTCCTCACCGAACGCGGATTGCGCGGTGGCGGGCAGTTGCAGATGTCATTGCGGGATGTCGATTTCGCCGGGATCGCCCGAACGCTCTCCCTCGGCGGCCCCCTGCCGCTTGGCCGCGGCACCGCGGACTTTGCCCTTGCAACCGAGCACCCCGTCGCGACGACAACAGGCGCAGACGTCACGGGGCATTTCCGCCTCAACCTCATGAACGGCAGCGTGAGCGGCTTCGACCGGGCGGCCTTCGAGCGGCTGGCCGGCGAAAACAGCTTCTTCAGCATGGCGGAGGTCGCCGGTGGCGACTTTCCCTTCGCGACCGCGGATATCGAAGGCAAGATCGACCGGGGGCTCGCCGAAATCACCCGCGCGCGCATCGAAGGCGACAAGGTGCTCACGCTGTCGGGTATCGTGCCCTATCGTTCCGGCAGCCTGGCACTTGCCGGAACGATCGCCGAAACACAGGCGCAGGATGCGGATGTCGTCAAGCCGACGCTCAACTTCTTCGTCGGCGGCTCCTGGCCGGATCCCGTTATTTCGCCCGTCTCGGTGCTGACAGGCAATACCGGCCGTTGATCGCCTCAGCGGCCGGCAAAGGCCGCCCGCTCGTCACGCTGCCTCTGCACCTCACGCCGCTTCGTCATCAACGACGCGATGATCACGCCGACGGCAACGACCGCGATCAGCAGCGTACACGCTGCGTTGATTTCCGGCGTGACGCCGAGGCGCACCTGGCTGTAGATCTTCATCGGCAAGGTCGTGGCACCCGGCCCCGACGTGAAGCTTGCGATGACAAGGTCGTCGAGCGACAGCGTGAAGGCGAGCACCCAGCCCGAGAAAATGGCCGGCGCGATGACAGGAAGCGTCACCTGGAAGAAGGTGGCGAGCGGTGTCGCGCCGAGGTCCAGCGCCGCCTCCTCGATCGAGCGATCGAAGGAGAGCAGCCGCGACTGCACCACCACCGTGACGAAGCACATGGTGAAGGTGATGTGCGCGAGCGTTACCGTCCAGAAGCCCCGGTCGAAGCCGATGGCGACGAAGAGCAGGAGCAGCGACAGGCCGGTGATGACCTCAGGCATGACCAGCGGCGCATAGACCATGCCTGAAAACAGCAGACGGCCGTTGAAGCGGGTGTAGCGGACCAGCGTCAGCGCCGCCATCGTGCCGAAGACGGTGGCGACGGTGGCCGAGACGAGCGCCACCCGGATCGTCACCCAGGCGGCGTCGATCAGACCCTGGTTGCGGAAGAGTTCGCCGTACCATTTCGTCGAGAACCCCGCCCAGACGGTGACGAGGCGTGACTCGTTGAAGGAGAAGACGACCAGGAGCAGGATCGGCAGATAGAGAAAGGCGAAGCCGAGCACGATCGAGGCGATGTTGAAGCGCGACCATCTGACCATGGTTTATCTCCCCTGTTCCTCGGCTTTCGCCTGTACGTTCTGGAAGAAGACGATCGGGATGACGAGGATCAGCAGAAGGATCGTCGCCACCGCGGCGGAGACGGGCCAGTCCCGGTTGATGTTGAACTCGGTCCAGAGCGTCTTGCCGATCATCAGCGTCTGCGAACCGCCAAGCAGGTCGGGGATGACGAACTCGCCGACGGCCGGGATGAAGACCAGCATGCAGCCGGCCACGACGCCGGCAAGCGACAGCGGAAAGGTCACCTTCCAGAAGGCGGCGATCGGCGGGCAGCCGAGATCCTGCGCCGCCTCGATCAGCGAATGATCCATCTTCTCCAGCGCCGAATAGATCGGCAGCACCATGAAGGGCAGGTAGGAATAGACGATGCCGATATAGATCGCCCAATTGGTGTTGAGAATGATCAGCGGCTGGTCGATCACGCCGATCGACAGCAGCAACTGGTTGAGCATGCCCTCGGGTTTCAGGATGGCGATCCAGGCATACACGCGGATAAGAAAGCTCGTCCAGAACGGCAGGATCACCAGCATCAGCAGCATTGGCCGCAACGTACGCGGCGCCTGCGCCATGCCGTAGGCGATCGGATAGCCGATCAGCAGCGTCATGAGCGTGGAGACGCCGGCAATCCAGAGGCTGGAGATATAGGCGTTGAAATAGAGAGCATCCTCGGTCAGCCAGACATAATTGTCGAAGCTGAACGTGCCGATCTTCTGCAAGATGCCTGACAGTCCGTCGGAGAAGCCGAAAACCGGCTCATAGGGCGGCATGGCGATGGCCGTCGTCGACAGCGAGATGCGGAAGACGATGAAGAAGGGAATGAGGAAGAAGAACAGCAGCCAGGCATAGGGGATGATGATGACGAGGCGGCTGAAGATGGCGGAGCCGAGCTTGTTCATCCGATCAATCCCTCAAGACGACGCCGGCGGTTTCGGCAAAGGACACCCAGACGGCCTCGTCATAGGCGATCGGGTCCTCCACCTCGCGCTGGGCGTTGAGCATCGAGGCCTTGACCACCTTGCCGCTGCCGAGCTTGACGTGAAAGACCGTCATGTCGCCGAGATAGCCGATGTCCCAGACCTCGCCCTTGGCCGCATTGACGGAGGTGTCGGACGGGGCCGCGCGGCTGACGCGCAGCTTTTCCGGGCGGATCGCAAATCCGGCCGCGCCGCCGGAGGCCGGACCTTCGGCACTGACGGTGCGGACCGTGAACCCGTCAGCAGCCGCGATCTCGACCTTGCCGTTTCCGTTGGCCGATACCTTGCCTTCGAGAATGTTGACGTCACCGATGAAGTCGGCGACGAAGCGGGAATTCGGCGCCTCGTAGATCTCGGCCGGCGTTGCGACCTGGACCACCGTGCCGTGGCTCATCACGGCGATGCGGTCGGCCATGGTCATCGCCTCCTCCTGGTCGTGCGTCACGACGACGAAGGTGAGGCCCAGTTCCTGCTGCAGGTCCATCAGTTCGAACTGCGTTTCCTCGCGCAGCTTCTTGTCGAGCGCGCCGAGCGGCTCGTCGAGCAGCAGCACCTTCGGGCGCTTGGCGAGAGAGCGCGCGAGCGCCACGCGCTGGCGCTGGCCGCCGGAAAGCTGGTGCGGCTTGCGCTTGGCGAACTGGTCGAGCTTCACGAGTTTCAGCATCTGCGTCACGCGCTCGGCGATTTCGGCCTTCGGCATGCCGTCCTGGCGCAGGCCGAAGCCGATGTTGCTCTCCACGGTCATATGCGGGAAGAGCGCGTAGGACTGGAACATCATGTTGACCGGCCGCTTGTAGGGCGGGATGCCGGCAATGTTCTGCCCGTCGAGCACGATCTCGCCCGATGTCGGCCGCTCGAAGCCCGCGAGCATGCGCAAGAGCGTGGACTTGCCGCAGCCGGACGCGCCGAGAAGCGCGAAGAACTCGCGATGATAGATATCGAGCGTCAGGTCGTCGACGGCGGTGAAATCGCCGAACTTCTTGGTGACGTTCTTGAAGGATATGAAGGGTTTTGCGTCCGGATCCGTCCACGGCGCGAATGACCGCCGGGTATTGCCGAGAGATTTCATCACCTGTCCCCGATTATCGTTCTTGGCAGCCGATAGAAAATTGCCCGGAACAGGTCCGGGCAATTTCAGTCTTCCGATTATTGTCCCGTCACCACCCTGGTCCAGATCCGGGTGACGATGCGTTGCGTCTTCGGATCATAGGGAAGCTTGGTGTAGAGCTTGGCGACCGTCGCTTCCGGCGGGTAGATCGCCGGATCGTCGAGCACTTCCTTGTCGATGAACTCCTGCGATGCCTTGTTGCCGTTGGCATAGAAGACGTAGTTGGACGCCTTGGCGATCACTTCCGGCTTCATCAGGTAGTTGAGGAAGGCATGCGCCTCCTCGACATGCTTGGCGTCGGCGGGGATCGCCATCATGTCAAACCACATCAGCGCGCCGCCGTCCGGGATCGAGTAGTTCACCTCGACGCCGGCATTGGCCTCTGACGCGCGGTCGCGGGCCTGCAGCACGTCGCCCGACCAGCCGAGCGCCAGGCAGATGTCGCCATTGGCAAGCGCGTTGATATATTCGGAAGAGTGGAACTTGCGGATGTTCGGACGGATCGTCATCAGCAGTTCGCCGGCCTTGTCGAGATCGGCCTGGTCCTTCGAGTTCGGGTCGAGACCGAGATAGTTGAGCGCTGCCGGCACCACTTCGTCAGCCGTGTCGAGAACGTAGACGCCGCAATCCTTGAACTTCGCCGCCGTCTCCGGGTTGAAGATCGCATCCCAGGTGGGTGCTGCGTCCGAGCCGAGGATTTCCTTGGTCTTGGCGACATTGTAGCCGAGACCGGTCGTTCCCCACATATAGGTGATGGCGTGCTCGTTGCCCGGGTCGTAGACCGCGACGCGCTCGGAAATCTCCGGCCACATGTTCGAGAGGTTCGGCAGCTTCGACTTGTCGAGTTTCTGGAAGACGCCGGCCTGGATCTGGCGCTGCAGGAAGTTGGCGGTCGGGACGACGATATCATAACCGCTCCCGCCGGCAAGAAGCTTGGTCTCCAG
>CAMPIK010000281.1 GCA_946886325.1 uncultured Shinella sp. | reverse complement strand
CGCGAAATCAAAATCCATTGGACATTGATCGCGAATCTCCCAGCAAACCACACCACACACGCGGTTGCAAAATGTCCCCCTACCGCTTCAAACTCCCCAATATCCCCCTGACCAGCGCGCGCCCGAGCGACGAGGCCACCGTTCTTGCCACCGTCTTCATCGCCGCTTCCGCCACCGTTTCGCGCTGGTAGCCGGAGGTGCGTTTGCGGGTGGTGGTCGTGGGGGCGGGGTCGTCGTTGCCGAAGCCGGGCAGCGTCCAGCGGCTGCCGCCGGAGGTTTGCTCGGCGGTCTCGGCGTCCTCCTCGGCCTTTTTCTGGGCTTCCGCTGCGTCCGCCGCCTTCTTCGCCCGGGCGGCCAGGATTTCGTAGGCGGATTCGCGGTCGAAATCCTCGTCGTAGAGGCCGGCGACGGGGCTGACCTTGATGATCTCGGCGCGCTCGGGCTCCGTCAACGGGCCGAGGCGGGAGGAGGGGGGGCGCACCAGCGTGCGCTCGACGATCGAGGGCGCGCCCTTGGCTTCGAGCGTCGAGACCAGCGCCTCGCCGGTGCCGAGCTGGGTGATGACCTCGGCGCAGTTGAAGTCCGGATTGGGGCGGAAGGTGTCGGCCGCCGTCTTCACCGCCTTCTGCTCGCGCGGCGTATAGGCGCGCAGCGCATGCTGGATGCGGTTGCCGAGCTGGGCGAGCACGGTTTCCGGCACGTCGAGCGGGTTCTGCGTGACGAAGAAGACGCCGACGCCCTTGGAGCGGATGAGCCGCACCACCTGCTCGACGCGCTCCACCAGCACCTTCGGCGCATCGTTGAAGAGCAGGTGCGCCTCGTCGAAGAAGAAGACGAGCTTGGGTTTTTGCGGATCGCCGACTTCAGGCAGTTCCTCGAAGAGTTCGGACAGCAGCCAGAGCAGGAAGGTGGCGTAGAGCCTGGGGTTCATCATCAGCTTGTCGGCGGCCAGCACCGAGATCGCGCCGCGCCCGTCATTGGTCGTGCGCATGATGTCGGTGATCTTCAGCGCCGGCTCGCCGAAGAAGTTCTCGGCCCCCTGCTGCTCGAGGATCAGCAGTTCGCGCTGGATCGAGCCGACCGAGGATTTCGAGATGAAGCCGAACTTGTTGGAAAGCTCGGATGCGTTCTCGCCCATATAGGTGAGCATCGCCTGGAAATCCTTGAGGTCGAGCAGCGGCAGCCCGCCCTCGTCGGCGATCTTGAAGGCGATGTTGATCACGCCCTCCTGCGCGTCCGTCGCGTTCATCAGGCGGGAGAGCAAAAGCGGCCCCATCTCCGTCATGGTGGTGCGCACCCGGTGGCCCTTCTCGCCGTAGATGTCCCAGAAGATCACCGGGAATTCCTGGAACTCATAAGGGGAAAGCCCGATCGTCTCGGCGCGCTTCAAAAGGAAATCCTTCGCCTCGCCCATCGCGCCGATGCCGGAAAGGTCGCCTTTCACGTCGGCGCAGAAGACCGGCACGCCGGCATTGGAGAAGCTTTCGGCGAGGATCTGCAGCGTCACGGTCTTGCCGGTGCCGGTGGCGCCGGTGACGAGCCCGTGGCGGTTGGCAAATTTCAGGTCGAGATACTCGCCCTTGTTGATCGTGTCATCAGGCTTGCGGCTGGTGCCGATATAGAGCTTGCCGTCCTGGAGCATGGGCTCGGTCACGTCGTATTCTCCCTGAAACCGTCTGTGGCGATGGGGAAGCAGGTCCGGTTCGACCGATTGTTTTCCCGATATGTTTTCATTGAATCGTGACGGAGACTTTATAAGGTTGCAGCGCGAGATCAATAAGCGGCGACAGGCTGTTGGTCCCCGTTCCAGCCGGCTTGAGTTCGCCGGAAAACTGAATTACCTTGACGTTAACGTCAATTATCGGAGGGACCATCCATGAACGAACTCGTCACCCGCGTTGCCGATGCCGTCGGCATAGACCCCGCACTCGCCGAAAAGGCGATCGGCATGATGCTCGGCTTTCTCCAGCGCGAGGCCGCCGACGGCCCGGTCGCGAAGATGATCGAATCCATTCCCGGCGCGGTCGAGCTGGTCGCCAAGTATAATGGCGAGGGCACCGGCGGCGGCGGCATGCTGGGCGGCCTGATGAGCGCGATCGGCGGCGGCGGGGTCATGGGCCTCGGCCAGCAGCTGATGGGCGAGGGCCTCGGCATGAGCGAGATCACCGGCCTTGCCAAGGAAACCATCGCCGTTGCCCGCGAACATGCCGGCGACGAGACGGTGGACGAGGTGGTATCCTCCGTGCCCGGCCTCGGCCAGTTCATCTGACAGGCATCCTCCGGGAGGATCGTGTCGAAGGCACGGTCCTCCCGGCACATCATTGCGCACAGTTCGACGGCGGCCGAAGCATTTGCCTGATGTCGTGATATAGGTTCGGGTCTTCCGATACGGGAGACGCATGTGCGCGAACGACAGATCAGACCGGCGCGGGAATTCGCGCTTCTTGCCCTTCTGGCGCTGCTCTGGGGCAGTTCCTATTTCTTCCTGAAGATCGCGGTGGCCGAGATTCCGCCGGTCACGCTCGTTGCCGCGCGCGTCTCGATCGCGGCCGCCTTCCTGCTCGTCGTGCTGCGCCTGCGCGGCGAACGCCTGCCGTCCGATCCCGGCACATGGAAGAGGCTCTTCCTGCTGGCGATGCTGAACAGCACGATCGCCTGGACGGTGCTTGCCTGGGGGCAGCAGCATATCGACAGCAGCCTGGCGAGCGTCCTGAATTCCACCTCGCCGATCTTCGTCTTCCTGTTCACCTTTCTCTTCAGCCGCCACGAATCGACCAGCCCGGTGCGTTTCCTCGGCGCCTGCCTCGGCCTTGTCGGCGTGGTGCTGATCGTCGGCACGGAGGCGCTGGCGGGGCTCGGGCAGCAGGTCGTCGGCCAGATCGCCGCGGTGTCGGGCGCCATGCTTTATGCCGGCGCGGCGATCTACGGCCGCCGTTTCCACCATCTCTCGGCGCCGGTGACGGCGGCCGGCACCATGCTCTGCGCCGCCGCCTGCCTCGTTCCCTTGAGCCTTCTTCTGGATGCGCCCTGGCGGCTTGCTCCGTCACCCAAGGCGCTTCTTGCGCTCACCATGCTGTCGGTCTTCTCGACGGGCGTCGCGGTGATGATCTATTTCCGTCTCGTGCAGACGATCGGCTCGCTCGGTGCGGCAAGCCAGGCCTATCTCCGCGCCGTCGTCGGCGTGTTGCTCGGCACGCTGCTGCTCGGCGAGCATCTGCCCGCCGTCGTGCTGGCCGGCGCGGTGACGGCGATTGCCGGCGTCGTGCTGATCAACCTGCCGGCGCGCAAACCGTTGCCGGTCAGCCCCGCCGCGGTCCCGAAAGCGCGAAGATCACCGTGAAGACGGAGAGCGCGATGCCGACGGAGAGCGGCCCGGCATGCGGCCCGCCCCATTCCATGATGGCGCCGGTGGCGCTCGATCCGGCGCCGCTGCCGATCGCATAGGCGAGCGAATAGGCGGCCGCGCCCGCAAGCAGCATGCCGCCGCGGAACTGTTCGCCGAGCATCGTCAGCGCGCACGTATAGAGCGAGAAGCTCGCCGTGCCCATCAGCGCGAAGGCGGCGAGGATCGCGACCGGCGCCGTCAGGAAGGGGATCGCCAGATAGCTCAGCGCCGCCAGCGTCGCCGCCGCGACCGCCACCCGGTGGCGCGGCAGCCGGTCGAGCGCATAGCCGATGAAGGGCTGGGCCAGCGCCGTCGGCAGCGCCAGCACGGTAACGCTGATCGCCGCAAAGGCCTCCGAATGCCCCGTCTTGACGAAATAGACCGGCCTGGAGGAGATCGCCGCGATATCGGCCAAGCCGAAGGCGAAGACCATGGCGACGAGCAGTGGCGCATGGCGGAAGAAGCCGAAGAGTTCGCGCGTCGTCGAGGGTTCCGGCACGGTCTTCGTCGAAAAGAGCAGAATGGCGGTCGAGAAGGCGACGAGCGCCAGGTAGACCGCCGTCAGCGCAAAGCCGAAGCCGCCATCCGTGCCGAAAAGCGGGATCGCCAGCGGCCCGGCGGCAAAGCCCGCGCAGACGCAGGCGCCGTAGATGCCCGAGACCCGGCCGCGCAGCCGGTCCGGGCAGGCGACGTTCAGCCAGGCCTCGCCGAGCATGAAGACGATGCTGGCCGAAAAGCCGAGCGTGAAGCGGGCGAAAAACCACGCGGTGATCGACGGCGTCGCGGCAAAGACGGCAAGCGACAGCGCGCAGCCGACGAGACCGGCGACGATCAGCCGGTCGGCGCGGAAGCGATGCGTCAGCCGCCCGAGCGAAAGCGTCGCGGCGCCAAGCCCGAGCGCGAAGGCCAGCGCATTGACGCCGATCAGCGTCGAGGAGACGCCGCGGCCTTCCAGCACCAGCGAGATCAGCGGATAGGTAACGCCCTGCGCCACCGAAAAGGCGGTGACGCCGAGAACGACGGCAACGATCGCCGCCCAGTCGGGCGCGAAATCGATGGCTGCGGGCGAATGCGACGGCATGGAAGGCTCCCTGGCACCACTGAGGCAGCGGCAGCCTTCCATATCCGAAGCGATCCCGCGCGGATAGGGGCGATCAGGCGATCGATAGGCTCCCAGTCGCGCGGCACCGGCGTTTCCTATACGCTTAGCGGATAGCATGGA
>CAMPIK010000280.1 GCA_946886325.1 uncultured Shinella sp. | reverse complement strand
CGGTGACCCCTGGGCCGAGGAGCGCTACTCGGACGACTGAGCGGAGAGCCGCGCGCGCTCGCTCTGCCGGAAGGACTTTGGCGTCATGCCGGTGCGGCGCTGGAAGAAGCGCGAGAAATAGGCGGGGTCCGCGAAGCCGAGGCGATCGGCGACGTCCTGGATCGTGCCGATCGAGAAGACGAGGTCGCGTCGCGCTTCCGCCACCAGCTTCCCGGCGATGAAATCATGCGCGCCGACGCCGGCCACCTTGCGGGTGACGCGGTTGAGATGGGTCGGCGTGATGCCGAGCGCGCGGGCATAGAAGGCCGCATCCTTGTGCTCGCGGCAGTGCCGGTTGAGCAGCGTCGCGAAATGGTCGACCCGGCGTTCGGCCTCCGTCCCGATCGTCAGGCTGCTGTCACCCGGATGGCGCCGGGCGGCGAGCGCCAGCGCCGTCGTCAGATAGGCCTCCAGAAGATCGCTCCGCCCGCCGCCGCCGGCCAGCCACTCGCGGCCGAAGCGATCCAGCGTCTCGGCGAGATAGCGCGCATCGGGATCCCCGGAGGCAAGCGGCGTGACGCGCGGTTGCGACAGGAAGGCGCCCGCCCGGCCTGCGCCGATCAATGGCAGGTTCATCCGGTTGGCGAGGATGGTGAAAACGTAGCCGTCGATATCCGGCGAGAAGCGGAAGCCATGATCGACCGAGGGCGGCACCGTCACCATCGAGGGCGGGTCGAGGCGATGCGATCCATCCGGGAACAGCGCGTCGCCCGAGCCGCCTGCGATGTAGAGAATCTGAAAGAAGCTTTCGTGCCGATGCAGGCGAATTTCCCAGTGGTGCAGGCTGCTGCGCGACGGGATCGTTTCCACATGCAGCCAGAAATCCGGCTCCGTCGCCGTCGTTTCGCCGTAGAGACTGTAAGTCGGAACCGACCGAGCCACCGTTCTTCTCCAGATCAGATGTTCGAAATGTGCAATAACCGGCTTCGTTCGTCCATTGCAAGGGACCCATTCGCCTTCCAGAATTTGCCAAAGTGCAAGTTTCGGAGGAGATCATGCGCACCAAGGTCGCCATCATAGGGTCCGGTCCGTCAGGCCTGCTGCTCGGCCAGTTGCTGAGCAATGCCGGCATCGACAATGTTATTCTCGACCGGTCCAGCCGGGAGCACATCCTCGCACGCGTCCGTGCCGGGGTGCTCGAGGAGGGCACGGTCGGCCTGATGGACGAGGCCGGCGTCGGCGCGCGCATGCATGCCGAGGGCCTGCCGCATGACGGCTTCTCGCTCGCCTTCGACGGGCGCGATCATCGCATCGACCTCTTCGACCTGACGGGCGGCAAGCGTGTCATGGTCTACGGCCAGACCGAACTGACGCTCGACCTGATCGAGCGGCGCGAGCGGGACGGCACGCCGACCGTCTACGAGGCGGCGAATGTGACGCCGCACGATTTCGACGGCGATACGCCCCACGTCACCTATGAGAAGGATGGCGTGACGCACAGGATCGACTGCGATTTCATCGCCGGCTGCGACGGTTTCCACGGGGCGAGCCGCAAGGCGGTGCCGCGAGATGCCATCCGCACCTTCGAGAAGGTCTATCCTTTCGGCTGGCTCGGCATTCTGGCGGATGTGCCGCCGGTCAGCCACGAACTGATCTATGCCAACCATCCGCGCGGCTTCGCTTTGTGCTCCATGCGCTCGGAGACCCGCAGCCGCTACTATGTGCAATGTCCGCTCGACGAGAAGGTCGAGGCCTGGTCCGACGACCGCTTCTGGGACGAGATCCGCCGCCGCCTGCCGGCGCACCATGCGGGAGCGATGGTGACGGGGCCGAGCTTCGAGAAGTCGATTGCGCCGCTGCGCTCCTTCGTGGCGGAACCGATGCGCTTCGGCCGTCTCTTTCTCGTCGGCGATGCGGCCCATATCGTCCCGCCGACGGGCGCCAAGGGGCTGAACCTTGCGGCAAGCGACGTGCATTATCTGTTCTCGGGCCTGCGCGAGCACTATGAGGAACGAAGCGACGCCGGCATTGAGGCCTATTCCGCCCGCGCGCTCGCCCGCGTCTGGAAGGCCGTGCGCTTCTCCTGGTGGATGACGACCATGCTGCACCGTTTCCCGGAAACCGGCGATTTCGACCAGAAGATCCAGGAAGCGGAGCTCGACTACTTGACCCATTCCCGCGCCGCCGCGACCTCGCTTGCGGAGAACTACGTGGGCCTGCCTTACTGAGCGGCCGGTTCCAGAGGCCTGGTCCGTCCGGCGATCTCCCGGATCGCCTGCATGAGGATCGACAGCGGTAGCGACGGCACGGCATCGGTCCTCATGGTCAGGCCGACCGGCCCCCGCGTCTGGCTCGTATCCACTGGCAGGACGGCCAGCGTGCCGTCTGCGATGTCGCCCGCGACGACGCCCTCGGAGATGATCCAGATCGCGTCGCTGGCGCGCACGAAGGCGCGGCCGAAGGAATCGGAGACGGTCTCGATCTGGTTCGGCAGCCCGGCGATGCCGTTGGCGATCAGGAAGCTTTCGACAAAGGGCCGGATGATCGAGGCGCGCGTCGGCATCAGCACGGGATAGGCATCGAGGCTGCGATAGACCGACTGGCCTGATGACAGCAACGGATGGCCGGCGCGCACGCAGAAGACGACCTGCTCCGAATAGAGATGCTCGAAGGAGAAGCCGGTCATCTTGTCGGGCGCGGCCAGCCGGCCCACCACGAGATCGAGGTCGCCGACGCGAAGCTGTTCGAGCAGCACGGCGTTTTCGCCGGTGACGATCTTGATGCGGGCGCCCGTCTCCTCGCGGAGAAACAGCAGCATCGCCTGCGGCATGATGCGGGTGGAGACGGTGGGCAGCGCGCCGATGCGGATCGGCGCCGCGTCGCCGGAAAGCGCCTGCGAGACCGAATCGAAACCCTGCCGGAGCGCCGTCAGCGCCGCACCCGCATGTTTCAGGAAAACCTCGCCGTAGCGCGTGATCTTGATGCCGCGCCCGTCGCGCTCGAAGACGGCGACGCCCAGAACCTCTTCCAGTTCGCGGATCGTCTTGGTCACGGCGGGCTGGCTGACATGCAGCAATTCGGCCGCCTTCATCACGCTCTTCTGCCGTGCCACCTCGACAAATGTCTGGAGATGGCGAAACTTGATCCGGCTGTCGACCATCTGTCTCATAACTCCTGAGTTAACAAAACGGCATGAAATATCATTTTACCTAACCAGATCAAGCTAGCAATCTCTGCATCCGGAGGAGACAGACGTGCAATTCGCCCGCGTAAACGATATCACGATCCATCATCAGGTCATCGGCGGCCCGGCGGAAAAACCCGTCCTGGTCTTCGTCAACTCGCTCGGCACGGACTTCCGCATCTGGCGCGACGTGATCGTCGGGCTTGCCGGCGACGCGCCGCTGCTGACCTATGACAAGCGCGGCCACGGCCTTTCCGATGTCGGCCAGGTTCCCTATTCGATCGACGATCACGTCAGCGATCTCATCGGCCTGCTGGAGACTTTGTCCGTCAGGAAGGCGGTCATATGCGGCCTGTCGGTCGGCGGCATGATCGCGCTGGGGCTTGCCGCCAGACGGCCCGACCTCGTTTCCGGCCTCATCCTCTGCGACACCGCGCACAAGATCGGGACGGCGGAAAGCTGGAACGCCCGTATCGCGGCTGTCGAGGAAAACGGCCTCGGCAGCATCGTCGATGCGGTCATGGAGCGCTGGTTCACGCCCGCCTTCCGCCGGCCGGAAAATTCGGCCTATCACGGCTATGTCAACATGCTGGTGCGCCAGCCGGCCGTCGGCTACGCGGCGACCTGCGCTGCGCTGCGCGACGCCGACCTCACCGAGGCGGCGCGGCACGTCGCGGTGCCGACGCTCTGCGTCGTGGGCGACCAGGACGGCTCGACGCCGCCCGATCTCGTGAGGTCCATGGCCGACCTGATCGCCGAGTCGCGCTTTGAAATCATTGCCGATGCGGGGCATATCCCCTGCGTCGAGCAACCGGAGACCCTGACGGCGCTGATCCGCGCCTTCCTCGCCACCCTACCTGCCGGAGACGCGCCCAATGGCTGACGCCCACACCTTTTCCGATCGCTACCGCCAGGGCATGGTGACGCGGCGTTCCGTGCTCGGCGACAGTCATGTCGATCGGGCCTCCTCGACGGCGACCGCCTTCGACCAGCCGTTCCAGGAACTGATTACCGAGGGCGCCTGGGGCACCGTCTGGTCGCGCCCGTTGTGGACGAAGCGCGAGCGCTCCATGGTCACGATCGCGCTGCTCGCGGCACTCGGGCACGACGAAGAAGTGGCGATGCATGTGCGCGCCACCGTCAACACGGGCGCGACGCGGGAAGACATCGGCGAGGCGCTTCTGCATGTCGCGATCTATGCCGGCGTGCCGGCCGCCAACCGGGCGATCAAGATCGCCAAGCACGTCTTCGAGGAAATGGACGCCGAGAAGGCGGCCTGAGGTAAGCGATGAGTGACCTATTGAACCGCAGACCCGAGACCGGTGCCTTCTTTGCGCGCGACCGCGCCTGGCATCCGCCGGGCCTGACGCCGGGCTACAAGACCTCCGTGCTGCGCTCGCCGCAAAAGGCGCTGCTGTCGCTCGACGGCACGCTGTCGGAAACGACCGGCCCGGTCTTCG
>CAMPIK010000279.1 GCA_946886325.1 uncultured Shinella sp. | reverse complement strand
AGATAGAACTTGCCGTCCGTCGCCCAGGCGATGGCGGGCGACGCGATGAAGGCGACGATCGCCGCGATATAGGGCGCGAGCGAGGCCGCGACGTCGCCGAAGACGCCGAAATGGGCGACGAGCGCGATGACGGCCGATAGCGTCATCGCGCCGAGGCCGACCGGGTTGATGTCATAGAGATGGGCGCGCTTGAACTCGATGCCGGGGGGCGCAAGCCCGAGCTTCTTGTTGACGAAGAGATCGGCCGAGATCGTGCAGAGCCAGGCCATGGCGATGATCGAGAAGACGCCGAGCGTCTCTTCCAGCAGCCGGTAGATGCCGAGTTCCATCAGCAGCAGCGCGATCGCCACGTTGAAGACCAGCCAGACGACGCGGCCCGGATGGCTGTGGGTCAGCCGCGAGAAGAAGTTCGACCAGGCGAGCGAGCCCGCATAGGCGTTCATCACGTTGATCTTCAACTGCGAGACGACGACGAAGGCGACCATCAGCAGCAGGGCGGCCCATTCCCAGGGCAGCATGTAGCCGAAGGCGGTGTAGTACATCTGCGCGGGGTCCGCAGCCCTGGTGGACGGCACCCCGTGAGAGAGAGCCAGCACGACGAGGAAGGAGCCGGCGATCAGCTTCGGCGCGCCGACAACGACCCAGCCGGGGCCTGCAAGGAAGACGGCGATGCGGTGGTGCAGCTTACGCTGGCCGTCGGGCGGCAGGAAGCGCAGGAAGTCCACCTGCTCGCCGATCTGCGCCATCAGCGCGAAAATGACAGCCGATGCCGCCCCGAACTCGACGAGGTTGAAGGGCGCATAGGTGCCGGGCGGGCCGGAGGTGTGGTGGATGCCGGAATAGGCCAGCCAGAGCCCCACCTTCTCCCAGTCCGCGAAGGCGATGAAGACGAAGGGCAGGATGTTGAGCACGATCCAGAACGGCTGGGTGACGATCTGGAACTTCGAGATCAGCCGGACGCCATGCGTCACCAGCGGGATCACCAGGATCGAGGAGATGATGTAGCCGATCCACAAGGGTATGCCGAACGCAAGCTCCAGCGCGCCGGACATGATCGAGGCTTCGATCGCGAAGAGGATGAAGGTGAAGCTCGCATAGATCAACGAGGTCAGCGTCGAGCCGATATAGCCGAAGCTCGCGCCGCGGGTCAGGAGATCGATGTCGACGCCGTGGCGGATGGCATAGCGGCTGATCGGCAGGCCGATCAGCAGGATCCAGAGGCTGGCGACGAGCGTGGCGGCAATGGCGTTGGTCGTGCCGTAGGACATGGTGATCGCGCCGCCGATTGCCTCCAGCGCGAGGAAGGAAATGGCGCCGATCGCCGTCTGGGAGATGCGGTCGGACGAAAACCGCCGCGCGCTCTTGGCGGTGAAGCGCAGCGCATAGTCTTCCAGCGTCTGGTTGGCGACCCAGCGATTGTACTCGCGCCGGATCGGTATGATGCGCTGGCGTGCGGCCATGGTCCCCTGCGTTCCGTCACCCTGAGGCACCTTCGTAACACAATTGCCGGGGCCGCAAAATTGGTGCAGTGCCGAAAAGCTGCGCGCTTACCCCCGGTAACTACGTAGAATGACGTATGTGCAGTGCAGCGTGGCTGTCGGATAGTTCATTAAGCAACGGTTAAAAACATGTTTCCGCCCCGTTGCGCCAAAAGAACGAGAGGGGTTCAATCCGATGAAAATCAAGGCGCGCGCCACAAGCGCATTGCTCGCAGCCATTCTGTCGACCACCGCCTTCCACGGCGCCTTCGCCCAGGAAGAGACGATCAAGGTCGGTATCCTGCATTCGCTTTCCGGTACCATGGCAATCTCCGAGACGACGCTCAAGGACGCCATGCTGATGCTCATCGAGGAGCAGAACAAGAAGGGCGGCCTGCTCGGCAAGCAGCTCGAAGCCGTCGTCGTCGACCCGGCGTCCGACTGGCCGCTGTTCGCCGAAAAGGCCCGCGAACTCGTTTCCGTGAACAAGGTCTCGGCCGTCTTCGGTTGCTGGACCTCGGTTTCGCGCAAGTCGGTTCTGCCGGTCTTCGAAGAACTGAACTCGATCCTCTTCTACCCCGTCCAGTACGAGGGCGAGGAAAGCCAGCGCAACGTCTTCTACACGGGTGCCGCGCCGAACCAGCAGGCGATCCCGGCCGTCGACTACCTGATGGAGAACGAAAGCGTCGAGCGCTGGGTCCTTGCCGGCACCGACTACGTCTATCCGCGCACGACCAACAAGATCCTCGAAGCCTACCTGATCTCCAAGGGCGTCGCGCCCGAAGACATCATGATCAACTACACGCCCTTCGGTCATTCCGACTGGCAGACGATCGTTTCCGACATCAAGGCCTTCGGCTCGGCCGGCAAGAAGACCGCCGTGGTCTCGACGATCAACGGCGACGCCAACGTTCCCTTCTACAAGGAACTCGGCAACCAGGGCATCAAGGCCGAGGACATCCCGGTCGTCGCCTTCTCGGTCGGTGAAGAAGAGCTCGCCGGCCTCGACACGACGCCGCTCGTCGGCCACCTCGCTGCCTGGAACTACTTCCAGTCGGTCGATAATCCCGCCAATGCCGAGTTCATCAAGACCTGGCAGGCCTATACGAAGAACGACAAGCGCGTCACCAACGACCCGATGGAAGCCCACTATATCGGCTTCAACATGTGGCTGAAGGCCGTCGAAAAGGCCGGCACCACCGACACCGACGCCGTGCTCGACGCGATGATCGGCATCTCCGTTCCGAACCTCTCGGGCGGCTATTCCTCGATGATGCCGAACCACCACATCACCAAGCCGGTGCTGATCGGCGAAATCCAGGCCGACGGCCAGTTCGAGACCGTCTGGGAAACCCCCGGCCTCGTGGTCGGCGACGAGTGGTCCGACTTCCTGCCGGACTCCAAGGACCTGATCGCCGATTGGCGCAAGCCCATGGAATGCGGCAACTTCAACGTTGCAACGGGCAAGTGCGGCGGCAAGGGTTCCTGATCCACGCCTGACGTGAATGGCCGCGGCACCTGGTGCCGCGGCAACCACCGAAGCATCCCGGGGCGGGCCTCCGGGATGCTCCGGCTCTTCCAACCCGCGCCGTTGAATGCCCGAGACGACCAGGGCCGTTCCGGCGACGTGAGGGCAAGACCATGCAAGTGGGGCTCACCTACCGTTTCATTCAGTTCCTGTTCGTGGCCTTCTGCCTCGTACTCACCCTCGTCGCAACCGACGTGCGGGCGCAGGAAGACCTGCGCACCATGTTCAATGCGCTCGGCGAGGGCAGTTTCCAGGAAAACAGCAAGCAGATCGAAGCGCTTGCGGCGACCGGCGAGGCGGCGATCGTGCCGGCGCTGGAAGCCTATGCGGAGGGCGACCTCTACCAGCGCAAGTCCGACAAGCAGGTCTTTGCCGTCAAGCCGGCCGGCTCGAATTTCCTGCTGATCGATCCCGTCACCGGCGCGGAAGCCGGCGAAGAGGCGAAATCCGCCCTGACCAAGGTGCGCGTCAACAACAGCGTACGCCGGACCATTCGCGCCGCCATCGGCAGCCTGACGCTGATGAGCAAGGACAACGGCGTTCGGCTTCAGGCCGCGCAGACGATCCTGCGCACCCCGTCGGCCGATGCGGTCGAGCCGCTCGACGCGGCAATCGCCAGCGAGACCAGCGCGACCATAAAGACCGTGCTCGAACAGGCGCGCGCCGCCTCCATTCTGGTGTCCGACCGCTCCGTCGAGGAAAAGAAATCCGCCATCGAGATGATCGTCGCGCTCGGCGGCCGCGATTCCCTGTCGCTTCTGTCCGGTGCGCGCGCCGGGGCCGATCCGGCGCTGCTGCCGGAAATCGAGGCCGGGATCACGAAGATCGAGGACAACCTCGCCCTCTGGGGTATCGGCCAGAATGTCTGGTACGGCCTGTCGCTCGGCTCCGTCCTGCTGCTCGCGGCCATCGGCCTTGCCATCACCTTCGGCGTCATGGGCGTCATCAACATGGCGCATGGCGAGATGGTGATGCTCGGCGCCTACACCACCTTCGTCGTGCAGGACATCATCCGCACCTCCTTTCCCGGCCTCTTCGACTGGTCGCTGGCAATCGCCCTGCCGCTCGCCTTTCTCTTCACCGGCCTCGTCGGGCTCGCCATGGAGCGCGGCATCATCCGCTTTCTCTACGGCCGGCCGCTCGAAACGCTGCTGGCCACCTGGGGCGTGTCGCTGATCCTCCAGCAGGCCGTGCGCTCCATCTTCGGCCCGACCAACCAGGAGGTCGGCAATCCGTCCTGGATGTCCGGCGCCTTCCAGCTCGGCGAGATGACGATCACCTGGAACCGCATGTGGATCATCGTCTTCGCGCTTGCGGTCTTTGCGGCCCTCCTCTTCCTCCTGAAGAAGACGCCGATGGGGCTGCAGATGCGGGCCGTCACGCAGAACCGGCGCATGGCCTCCTCCATGGGCATCCGCACGCCCTGGGTCGATGCGTTGACCTTCGCACTCGGCTCCGGCATCGCGGGCATCGCCGGCGTGGCGCTGAGCCAGATCGACAACGTCTCGCCGAACCTCGGCCAGGGCTACATCATCGACAGCTTCATGGTCGTGGTCTTCGGCGGTGTCGGCAATCTCTGGGGCACGCTCGTCGGCGCCTTCACGCTCGGCATCCTCAACA
>CAMPIK010000278.1 GCA_946886325.1 uncultured Shinella sp. | reverse complement strand
GCCGGCAAAGATGCTCCTTCGTCGGCTAAGGAGAAATCCCTGCCAGAGAGAATCGGTGTCCGCCGATCTTCGTGCCGCTACTGCCCGCCCGGTGCCGCGATGCTGAAGGGCTGTTCGCTGAGTGCCACGGCGCCGCTGTTGGCGTCCCGGAACCGGTAGCGCAGCACGTAGTCGCCGGGTGGCGGATCGTCGAGGGTGAGCGTCAGCTTGGCGAAGACCTCCTGGTTGCGCACCAGGCTGCGGAAGGCGAAGGTGCCGAAGGCCTTCTGTTCCGCCAGAACCTCGCCCTTGGTGTCCAGCAGTTCGAGATCGACGGCAAAGGCGGATTCGAGTTTTCCGTCTTCGCCCGCCCGCCATGTCAGGCCGACCGGCTCGACATAGGAAATAAGCGGTTCGCCGATCTTGAAGACCGTGGCCGCGCGGGTGTCGTACATGCCGTAGCCCGTCGGCGGTGTGTCGACGAAGGCGACCTTGCCGATGGTGAAGGGCAGGGTGGCGGCGAAGGTGCCGTAGGCGTCGCGGATGGCGTCGCGGGCACCGACGGGATCGCCAGCCGTTGCGCGATCCTCGGCTTGCGCGGCCGCATCCGCAAGCGGTCCGGCAAGGGCCTCTTGGCCCGTGGCCAGCAGGACAATGGCCGGCAGGACGATGGCGGCGAGAAGACGCGCGCGCAGAACACACATTGGTTTTTTCCTCCGCCTTCCCGGTTCTTGTACCGCGCCGGGTGGGTGAAAAGATGCGGCAGATGACCGCCGCCCGTCAAGAATGGCGCCGCCCGCTCAGCTTTTCCAGAAGAGCGGCGTCAGGATGACCAGCACCGTCAGCACTTCCAGGCGCCCCATCAGCATCATCAGCGAGAGAAGATAAAGCGCAGGGTCCGACAGCGGCGCGAAATTGCCGGCCGGGCCGACGACCGGGCCGACGCCGGGGCCGACATTCGACAGCGCGGTGATGACCGAGGAGACCGATGTCAGGATGTCGTGGCCCATCGCCGCCATGGCGAGGCTGCCGAAGACCCAGAGCATCAGGTAGGTGCAGAAGAACAGGAAGACGGTGCGCTGCGTGTCGGGATCGACCGTCACCTTGCCGTAGCGGACCGTATGGATGCCGTTCGGGTAGATCAGCTTGTAGAGGCCGGTGCGGATCGAGTTGAAGATGATGATGAAGCGATAGGCCTTGATGCCGCCCGCCGTCGAGCCCGAACAGCCGCCGAGGAAGGTGGCGAAGAAGGCGAGCGTGATGGCGAAGGCCCCCCAGGCCGTATAGTCCTGGCTGGCATAGCCGCAGGTCGAGAGAATGGAGGCGATGTTGAAGAAGCTGTGCGCCAGCGCCTCGTGGAACGGTACGTCGTTCTCCAGCCGGTGGAAGATGCCCATGGCAATCGCGATCGCCACCAGATAGCCGAGAAAGACGATGATCTGCGGGTCGCGCAGCGCATCCAGCCTGCCGCGCACGATGAAGACGATGAGGATCGAAAAGGGCAGGCTGCACAGCGTCATGAAGAAGGTGCCGGCCCACAGAAGCGGGATGCTGTTGAAATAGCCGAAGGATGCGTCGTGCGTCGAGAAGCCGCCGGTGGCGATCGTCGTCAGCGCGTGGTTCAGCGCATCGAAGCGCGACATGCCGAGCACGCTGTAGGTGATGGCGCAGACGAAGGTGATCAGTATGTAGACGAGAACGAAGGCGCGGGTGAAGCTTGCGATGCGCGCAAAGGGTTTGTCGTTCGTATCGGAGGATTCCATCTTGAAGAAGGACATGCCGCCGACGCGCAGATAGGGCATGACGAAGAGCCCGAGCGCGACGATGCCGATGCCGCCAAGCCATTGCAGCAGCGAGCGCCAGAGCAGGATGCCGGGCGGCGCGTTGTCGAGGCCGACGATGACGGTGGAACCGGTCGTGGTGATCGCGGAGACCGATTCGAAGAACGAATCGGCGAAATCCATGTTGAGCGACGACATCCAGAACGGCACGGCGCCGACCAGCGAGAAGACGAGCCAGAGCAGGTTGACGAGCAGGAAGCCCATCTTCTTGTTGAAGGGCGGCGGGCCGGAGCGGGTCGCAGCCGCCGTCGCCAGCGAAAAGCCGCCGACGAGAAAGGCGGAGAGCGCGAAGACCTGCCAGTCGCGATGGCCGTAATAGAGATCGATGAAGGCGGGGATCAGCATCGCCGCCGAAAGATAAAGGCCGCAGATCGCGGCGATATTGATGGCGGACCGATAGATCGTGGCGTTCAACGGTTCGTCGTCCTGGTCTGATTGCGCGTCGCCTGATCCGGCCCCGGAGCCCGCCTGCCGCAGCGGGTGGCATCCGGCCTCGCGATATGCAATAGCCGGTGCAGCCAGCAAACTCAATGACAGTGTCGAGGCCATGAAACAGGAAGTCGACGATGCCGCGCGTGCCCTGCGCACGCTCTTTCCGGAAACGCCGCTGCAGCTCAACGAGCATCTGAGCGCCCGCTACGGCGCGCAGATCTATCTGAAGCGCGAGGATCTTTCGCCGGTCCGTTCCTACAAGATTCGCGGCGCGTTCAATTTCTTCCGCAAGGAGCTTTCGGCTGGCGCCGATGCGGCCACGTCCTTCGTCTGCGCCTCGGCGGGCAATCACGCGCAGGGTTTTGCCTTCGTCTGCCGGCATTTCGGCGTGCAGGGCGTCGTCTTCATGCCGGTGACGACGCCGCAGCAGAAGATCGACAAGACGCGCATGTTCGGCGGCGAGTTCGTGACGATCCGTCTGCACGGCGATTTCTTCGACCAGTGCTATGCAGCGGCGCGCGACCATGCCGCTTCGACCGGCGCGAAGATGGTGCCGCCCTTCGACCACCTTGATATCATCGAGGGCCAGGCGACGGTTGCCGCGGAGATCGTCGAGCAGCTCGGGGAGGATGTGCGCCTTGACCTCGTGGTGCTGCCGGTCGGCGGCGGCGGGCTTTCGGCGGGCGTCACCGGCTATCTTGCCGACAGGCTGGCGGACGATGCGTTCCTGTTTTGCGAGCCGGCGGGCGCGCCGAGCCTTCGGCAGAGCCTCGAAGCCGGCGCCGTGGTGACGCTCGACCAGGTGGACAATTTCGTCGATGGGGCGGCTGTCGCGCGCATCGGCGACCTCAATTTCGAAGCGCTCCGGCGCTTTTCGGCCGGGCAGGTGATGCTGCTATCCGAAAACGCGATCTGCGTGACCATCGCCGACATGCTGAATGTCGAGGGCGTCGTGCTGGAACCCGCCGGTGCGCTCTCCCTGACTGCGCTGGAAGCCCTGGGCCGCGAGGAGCTCGAGGGCAAGACGGTCGTTGCCGTCGTCTCCGGCGGCAATTTCGACTTCGAGCGCCTGCCCGACGTCAAGGAGCGCGCCATGCGCCATTCCGGGCTGAAGAAATATTTCATCCTGCGCCTTGCCCAGCGGCCGGGCGCGCTGCGCGACTTCCTCAACATGCTCGGACCGGACGACGACATCGCCCGTTTCGAATATCTCAAGAAGTCGGCCCGCAATTTCGGTTCGATCCTGATCGGCATCGAGACGAAGGCGCCGGAAAACTTCATCCGGCTGAAACAGGCCTTCGAGGCGGGCGGCATGCGGTATCAGGACATCACCGACAATGAAATCCTCGCCAATCTGATCATCTGACATTCTGCTCAAAGTTAGAACTATTGGACAGCGGCGTCTGCTGTGCTAGGTCATGGATATGGTTTCGTTTTTTTCCAAACTGTTCGGCTCCAAGGGCACTTCCGATAAACCCGCCGCGATCGTCGGCGGCGAGGAGACGGAAGGCTACAATGACCTGACGCTCGTCGCTGTTCCGATGAAGGAAGGCGGCCAGTTCCGCCTGGCGGGGCGCATCGAGATGCGCGACGGAGACCGGGTGCTGGTGCGCAGCTTCATCCGCGCCGATCTCTTCTCGAGCCGCGAGGATACGGTAGCGGCAGCCTTCCGCAAGGGAAGGCAGATCGTCGACCAGCATGGCGCCTCGCTCTTCTCGGACGGCGTGCAGTCGCGAACCGTCTGATTCCGCCTGCCGATTTGTGCCCTGCACAAAGAACGGGCCGATTGCCCAAGCGATAGGCAGTTTTCGAGAAAAAACCAAACGATTCTCGTAGCTTAGTGCCAAAATCCGGGCCGCCGGGAAAGATAAACTTAACGCGTCCGCATTAACCTGACATTCAGTGTCAAGGTGAGTATTTCGCGTGTTCCTGTCTGATTGCTGGCGTTTCGGGCGGCGCTTCGGCTGCCGGTCGGTCCTCTTTCTTGTTGCGCTTTTGCACGGCGGCGGCGCTGCTGCGGCCGAACTGACGCTTGCCGACATCAAGTCCAGCCTCGACCTCACCTGGATGCTGGTGGCCGCGGGCCTCGTCATGCTGATGCAGGTGGGCTTCCTGCTGCTGGAAGCCGGCATGGTGCGGTCGAAGAACTCGATCAATGTCGCCCAGAAGAACCTGCTCGATTTCGTCTTCGGGGTCGTCGCCTTCGCCGCGATCGGCTTCATGATCGCCTTCGGCAGCGGTGACTGGCTGCCCTTCGGCACGAGTGCCGCCTATTTCTTCCTGAACGACCTGACGACCTGGGAACAGGGTTTCTTCGTCTTCCAGGTGATGTTCTGCGGCACGGCCGCGACGATCGTCTCCGGCGCCGTCGCCGAGCGCATGCGGCTTTCGGCCT
>CAMPIK010000277.1 GCA_946886325.1 uncultured Shinella sp. | reverse complement strand
CGACGACCTCGACCTGCGCAGCTTCAACATGAGCGCCAATCAAGTGCTGAACAAGGCCGTGAAAGTCGGGGCGGACGTACACATCAAGATGGGCGACGGCGATGTGCTCGTCCTCAAGAAGTTCGCCTTCAACGATCTCGACGCATCGGACTTCCTGCTCTGAAGGCACACAGTTCGGCGTCTCGAAGAAACGCCTGATCTTTCCAACCCGCCGGTCCGCCGGCGGGTTTTTCAGTCCGAAGCCCGCGCTATTCCGACCGCCCTTGCCCGAAAGGCATAAAAAAGGCGGCTGCCGAGCGGCGCCGCCTTTTCCGTATCAATATCTCTATTGCCTCAATCGACGAAGGCGCGCTCGATGACGAATTCGCCCGGCTTGTTGTTGGCGCCTTCGTTCAGGCCCGCCTGTTCCAGCAGCGCCTTGGTTTCCTTCAGCATCGCCGACGAGCCGCAGATCATGGCGCGATCGACGGCCGGGTCGAAATGCGGCACGCCGAGATCGGAGAACATCTTGCCGTTGACGATGAGGTCGGTGATGCGGCCGGTAAAGGCATAGTCCTCACGCGTGACGGTCGCATAGTGGCGCAGCTTGTCGCCGACGATCTCGGCCAGGAACTCGTGGTTGCGGATTTCGTCGACGAGGTCGAAGCCGTATTTCAGTTCGGACACTTCGCGGCAGGTGTGCGTCAGGATCACCTCGTCGAACTTCTCATAGGTCTCCGGATCGCGGATGAGGCTCGCAAACGGCGCGATGCCCGTGCCGGTCGAGAACATGTAGAGCCGCTTGCCGGGTGTCAGCGCGTCGAGCACCAGCGTACCCGTCGGCTTCTTGCGCATCAGCACCGTGTCGCCCGGCTTGATCTGCTGGAGATGGGAGGTCAACGGGCCGTCCGGCACCTTGATCGAGAAGAATTCGAGTTCCTCGTCCCAGGCCGGGCTCGCGATCGAATAGGCACGATAGACCGGCTTGTCGCCGACCATCAGTCCGATCATGGCAAACTCGCCCGAGCGGAAGCGGAAGCTTTCCGGCCGCGTCATGCGGAACCGGAAAAGATGGTCGGTGTAATGCTCGACCCCCGTCACCGTCTCGGCGAAAACACCGGCGGGCACGGTTGCGACGAAATCTTCGGTCTTTGCGGGCGCATTCATATCGGATCGGTCCTGAACAGCTCGAATTTTCTGTTGCTAGGCTGATATTACATGTGGAGACGCAAAGGAAGGTATCCGGTTCCAATGCGGCTTCATCATGGGGAATTGCGTTTTTGTTTGGCGCATCGACGTGCCGGAACGGCCAACGCCCCGCCTTGATCCTGCACAAGCCGGGGCGTCGAAACAATGGGACGAAGTGTCCGGGCGCGAAGTGTCAGGCGGCCGGCTTGGCCACCCGGCGCCAGCTATAGCTCTTCGGATCGTCGGCCGGCTTGACGGTGGGCTGGTAGTGGTTGGCGATGCCGGGCAGTCGCCCCTCCGCCAGCCGCTTCAGCGCCGTCACGTTGGTGACGGCGAAACTGTCGATGCCGCAACGCAGCATCAGCGGGATCTGGTCGATCAGCACATCGCCGACCGCCCTCACCTCGCCCGCATAGCCGAGCCGCGCGCGCAGAAGCGAGGCGTGGCTGAAGGCGCGGCCGTCGTTGAAGGCCGGGAAAGCGACCGCCACGAGGGCGATGCGATCGAGATACGGCGCGAGCGCGCGCACGTCGTCGGCCGGATTGATGAGCACGCCAAGCTCGCTCTCGTCGCTTTCGGCGACCCGCGCCAAAAAGGCCTCCAGCCCCAGGATCGCCTTCTCGTTGGAGCCGGCCTTGACCTCGTCGCTCTCGACCACCCAGGGGTCGTCGGTCACGAAACCGGTTTCCTTCCAGATCTTCGTCATGGCCATCTCCTTATGCCGCTTCGGCCGCGTTGCCGTAGAGCGCATCCTTGAACGGCTGCGGTCCGACGCGGCGGTAGGCTGCGAGGAAATTTTCCGACGGATCGAGGCGCAGACCCAGATAGGTGTCGACGATCACCTCGATCGCATCCGTCACCTTTTCCGGCTCGAAGCCGCGGCCGATGATCTCGCCGATCGAGGTGTTCTCGTCGCCGGACCCGCCAAGCGTGATCTGGTAGAGTTCCGTCCCCTTCTTCTCGACGCCGAGCAGGCCGATATGGCCGACATGGTGGTGACCGCAGGCATTGATGCAGCCGGAAATCTTGATCTTCAGTTCGCCGATCTCGGCCTGCCGTTCCGGGGCGCCGAAGCGGGTGGAGATTTCCTGGGCCACCGGGATCGAACGGGCGTTCGCAAGCGCGCAGTAGTCCAGGCCGGGACAGGCAATGATATCGGTGATCAGGCCGGCATTGGCGGTCGCAAGGCCGCTCGCGACCAGGCCGCGATAGACGGCCTCGAGGTCGGCCAGCGCCACATGCGGCAGGATCAGGTTCTGCTCGTGGCTGACGCGGATCTCGTCGAAGGCGTAGTCCTCGGCAAGGTCGGCGACCACTTCCATCTGCGCGTCCGTCGCATCACCAGGGATACCACCGATCGGCTTCAGCGAGATCGTCACCGAGGCATAGTCGGGATGCTTGTGCGGATGCACGTTCTGCTGCACCCAGCGGGCGAAATCCTCGTCCGCCTTCTTCCACTGGGCGAGATTGGCCCAGCCTTCGGCCCGCGGCTCCAGCGCCGGCGGCGCGAAATAGGCGGAGATCGCCGCGATGTCGGCTTCCGGCAGCTTCAGTTCGGTGTTCTTCAGATCGGCGAACTCGACCTCGACCTGGCGTGCCAGTTCCTCGGCACCCGTCTCGTGCACGAGGATCTTGATGCGCGCCTTGTACTTGTTGTCGCGCCGGCCGTGCAGGTTGTACACGCGCATGATCGCGGTCGTGTAGGACAGCAGGTCCTCTTCCGGCAGGAAGTCGCGGATCTTCTTGGCAACCATGGGCGTGCGCCCCTGCCCGCCGCCGACATAGACGGCAAAGCCGATCTCGCCCTTGTCGTTCTTCTTCAGGTGCAGGCCGATGTCATGCACCTGGATCGCCGCGCGGTCGCGCTCGGCGCCGGTCACCGCGATCTTGAACTTGCGCGGCAGGAACGAGAATTCCGGGTGAACAGAAGACCACTGCCGCAGGATCTCCGCATAGGGCCGCGGATCGGCGACCTCGTCGGCGGCCGCCCCGGCAAAATGGTCGGCCGTCACGTTGCGAATGCAGTTGCCCGAGGTCTGGATCGCGTGCATCTCGACCGAGGCGAGATCGTGCAGCGCATCCGGCATCTCGGAGAGCTTCGGCCAGTTGTACTGGATGTTCTGGCGCGTCGTAAAATGGCCGTAGCCGCGGTCATACTTGCGCGCGACATGGGCGAGCATGCGCATCTGCCGGCCGTTCAGCGTGCCATAGGGAATGGCGACGCGCAGCATATAGGCGTGAAGCTGGAGATAGACGCCGTTCATCAGCCGGAGCGGCTTGAAGGCATCCTCGGAAAGCTCGCCGGAAAGCCGCCGCTCGACCTGGTCGCGGAACTGCGCGACGCGATCGGCGACAAAGGCGTGGTCGAATTCGTCGTAACGGTACATGTCTCTTCCTCAGGCCGCGGCCGGACCGGTGGCATTCAGGCCGGCAAAGCCGGCCGCATATTCGATGGAGGGGCCTTCGGCGCGGATGCGCTCGCGCATGCGCAGAGGCCGCAGCACGCCGCCCACCTGCTCGACGTCGATGACGTTGACGTCGACGACCCGGTTTTCGGCATAGGCCTGCTTGCCCTTGGCTTCCAGCGCCTCGGCCGTCTCCTTGTCGTGCGCGACGACGGCGTCCTGCAGGCTTTCGCTCCAGTTGCCGTCCGCGTCGTACCAGACGGAAATGCCGTCCGAAAGGCGGTTTGCGGTCAGGACCTTGTCGGCCATCTCATGCTCCCAATGCTGCGGCCCGCGCCGGCTCGTGCCTGACGAGCGGGGCGGAGTGTTCGAAATTCGCGCCGGCGACGGCATCGCCGATGATCACCATCACGGGACCGGTCAATTCGTCGCGGAACTCCAGATCCGGCAGGTCCTTCAACGTCCCGTGCAGGAGACGCTTGTCGCGCCGGCTGGCATTCTCGATGACGGCAACGGTCGTCTCGGCGGGCAGGCCCGCCTCCATCAGTCGCCCGGCCACCGAAGCGGCAACCGTCTTGCCCATATAGACGGCAATCGTCGCGCCGGAAATAGCAAGCCTTGCCCAATCCGGCAGAACGGCGCCTGTCAGATCATGCCCCGTGGTGAAAACGAGCGACGAGGCGACGCCGCGCAGCGTCAACGGCAGTTCGAAATCGGCGGCGGCGGCAAAGGCGGACGTGATGCCGGGCACGATCTCGTAGCTGATGCCCGCGTCGCGCAGCGCCGCCATTTCCTCGCCGGCGCGGCCATAGACCAGCGGATCGCCGGACTTGAGGCGCACGACGCGCTTGCCGGCACGGCCGAGTTCGACGAGCAGATCGTTGATCTCGTCCTGCGACTTCGAATGACAGCCCTTGCGCTTGCCGACGGAAATGCGCTCGGCATCGCGGCGGCCCATATCGACGATCGCCTGCGGCACCAGCGCATCGAAGATCAGCACGTCGGCTTCCATCATCACGCGCTGGGCGCGCAGTGTCAGGAGATCCTCGGCGCCCGGACCGGCGCCGACGAGCCAGACA
>CAMPIK010000276.1 GCA_946886325.1 uncultured Shinella sp. | reverse complement strand
CTGCTGCGGCTCATAGGCCACCGCGTCGTCCCACGCATCAGCGGATTCGACCGGCTCGGCACCCAATGTTTCCGGCCAAGCCTCCGCCTGCACCGGCTCTACCGGACCCAGAACAGGCCATTCGACCGGCGCATCGAAGAGCGGCACCTCGGCATCAGCTTCGTCGGAAACGGCATGATGTTCGACGGGTTCGGACGGGAGCGACGCATCGTCCGGCGACCAGGAAGATGCGCTCGAACGATCGTCCGGCTGCAACTCCGGCAGCACGACTTCGGGCGCTTCCCAAGATTCGGGCGCGATCTCTTCGGCCATCGCTTCCGGCTCGACCGGCGCGGTCTCGTCGGCCAGTTCGGGCTGCGGCTCCGGCTGGCGATAGGATTCGAGATGGTCGACCGGATCGAGGCGCGGGGCGTCGTAGCGTTCGAATTCGGCGAAGAGTTCGTCCTCAAGCGCGAAGATCGAAGCCGGTCGCGCGTCTGCGCGGGCCGGCTCCGGGATCTCGGCGGCCGGCTCGACCGGAATATCCTCGATAGCAGGACGGGAGACGGGACGAGGCTCATATCCGACGATACGGGCGAGTTCGCTCAACGGATCGTCGTCCGCAAGGAGATCCGTGTCGGCGGTTCCGCTGCGCGCGAAGTTATTCTCGGCCATATTGTCCACTCACAAGCTACAAATACGCGTTTGCCAGCTTATTGTGGGGAAATGGTGACGTTACCGCATCTCGTCCGGTGCCGCCGTGCCTGTAATGGACAGGCCCGACTTTAGAACAGTTGCGACAGCATGCACCAGCCCAAGTCTGGCAATGCTCAATTCTCGGTTTTTATCGTTAACAAATCGTAATTCCGGCATGTCCTTGCCTTTGTTCCAGTGCGCGTGGAACGCGCTGGCAAGATCATAGAGGTAAAACGCGATACGATGCGGCTCGTGAGCGAGTGCCGCCGCCTCGACGATCCGGGGGTATTCTGCAAGCTTTGCCAGCAATTGCAACTCGCTCGGATCGGAGATTTTTCCGGCGATCGCAGCAGCGAGATCGACCTTAGCCAGATCGACATCCGGAAAGGCTTCCGCCGCCTGGCGAAAGACCGATGCGCAACGGGCATGCGCATACTGCACGTAGAAGACCGGATTGTCCTTCGACTGTTCCGTCACCTTGGCAAAGTCGAAGTCGAGCGGCTCGCTGTTCTTGCGATAGAGCATCATGAAGCGCACGGAATCGCAGCCGACTTCCTCCACCACTTCCCTCAGCGTAACGAAGTCGCCGGAACGCTTCGACATCTTCACCGGCTCGCCGTTGCGGTAGAGCTTGACCAGCTGGCAGAGCAGCACGGTGAGCTTCGCGCTGCCATCCGACACGGCCTTTGCCACCGCTTCGAGACGCTTGACGTAGCCGCCGTGATCGGCGCCGAGAATATAGATCATCTCGTTGAAGCCGCGGTCGAACTTGTCCTTGAAATAGGCGACGTCCGCCGCAAAATAGGTATAGCTGCCGTCCGACTTGATCAGCGGCCGGTCGATGTCGTCGCCGACTTCGGTCGAGCGGAACAGCGTCTGCTCGCGGTCTTCCCAGTCCTCCGGCACCTGCCCCTTCGGCGGCGGCAGCACGCCCTTGTAGACATGGCCCTTGAAGGTCAGGTCGTTGATCGCCGTGCGGA
This sequence comes from uncultured Shinella sp., assembly GCA_946886325.1. The sequence goes on along the minus strand of CAMPIK010000276.1, from coordinate 3,005 downwards.
TCGACGCGCCGTTGCCGGCATGCAGCGAACGTTCCGAGAAGAACACCTCGTGCGTCACGTTGAGCGCCGCCAGATCCTCGCGGATCATCGCCATCATCGCGTCGATCGCCTTGTCCTTGACGATCGGCAGCCACCTGGCTTCCGGCATCCCACGCAGGCTGCTGCCATATTCATCGGCAAGCGCCTGCCCGACCGGAACGAGATAGTCGCCGGGATAGAGCCCGGGCGGGATTTCGCCAATGGTTTCGCCGAGCGCCTCGCGATAGCGCAGGAAGACCGAGCGCGCGAGCACGTCGATCTGCGAACCGGCATCGTTGATGTAATATTCCTTCGTCACCGCATAGCCGGCGAAGCCAAGCAGGTTGGCGAGCGCATCGCCGACGACTGCACCGCGGCAATGGCCCACATGCATCGGGCCGGTCGGGTTGGCGGAGACATATTCGACATTGACGGACTTGCCGGCGCCAAGCGTCGCACGGCCGAACTCGCCGCCTTGCGCAATGATCGTCGCCAGCACCTTCTGCCAGTAGTCGACCGACAGGCGCACGTTGATGAAGCCGGGGCCGGCGACCGACACGTCGGCGATCTCCGGATCCTTCTTCAGTTCGGCGACGATCAGCTCTGCAAGTGCGCGCGGATTGGAGCCGAGCGGCTTGGCCAGAACCATCGCCGCATTGGTCGCGACATCGCCGTGGCTCGGATCGCGCGGCGGCTCGACGCCGACGCGTGCGAAATCGACCTCGCCGCGTTTTTCGCGCACGATATCAATATTTTCCAGCACGTTCTTGATTCGGCTTTCGAAGTCGGTGAAGAGGTTCATCATATCCATCCGCGCGCATCGATCCGGCTCTTCCGGACCATGCGCAGAATTGCAGTTGCGCGGCTGACTAACGCAAATCCGGGGTACGGTCAAACAGGCGGCGATGGGTGTTGATGGCGTAATTGTCGGTCATTCCGGCGAGATAGTCGCCGACATGACGGGCCTTGACGGCCTGCGGCATCTCCGCGATCCGGTCGACCCAGTAGTGCCCCTGCATCAGTTGCGGCTCCACCATATAGGCCTGGTAGAGGTCGCTGACGATCAGCGCCGCATTGGCGCGCACGCGCATGACTTCGGGGTGCCGGTAGATGCGCGAGAAGAGCATTTTCTTGATCTGACGGTCCGTGACGGCCATCTCGTCGGTAAAGGTCGCCATCACCCGACCGGCGGCGCGCACGTCGTCGGCGGACGTCGGCCGCACCGCGGCGAGTGCCGCCTGCGCATAGCCGATGACGTCCTCGACCATCGCGGTGATCTGGCGCCGCATGATCTCGTGCGTGAAACGCGCCGGCTCCAGCCCCGGATAGCGGTCGCGCACCTCCCTCATCAGCCGGGCGAGGAACGGGATTTCCTCCAGCATGTCGAAGGTCAGGTAGCCGGCGCGCAGGCCGTCGTCGATATCGTGGGTGTTGTAGGCGATATCGTCGGCAATGGCGGCCACCTGCGCCTCCAGGCTGGCGAAGCTTGCAATGTTCAGATCATGCAATGCGCAATAGTCGAGGATCGGCTGGGGCACCGGCCCGCGCGTGCCCTCGCCCGCCGCCGTCATCAGCGGACCGTTGTGCTTGACGAGCCCTTCGAGGCTCTCCCAGGTGAGGTTCAGCCCGTCGAACTCCGCATAGCGACGTTCGAGCTTGGTGACGATCCGGAGCGACTGGGCGTTGTGGTCGAAACCGCCATAGGGTTTCAGCACCTCGTGCAGCGCGTCCTCGCCGGTGTGACCGAAGGGCGTGTGGCCGAAATCATGCACAAGTGCCACACCCTCGGCCAGATCCTCGTCGAGCCGCAGCGCGCGGGCCAGCGCACGGGCGATCTGCGCCACCTCGATCGTGTGGGTCAGCCGGGTCCGGTAATGGTCGCCATCGGCGGCGATAAAGACCTGCGTCTTGTGCTTCAGCCTGCGAAAGGCTGTCGTGTGCACGATCCGGTCGCGGTCGCGCTGGAAATCGGAGCGCGTGACGCTGCCCTCTTCCGCAAAAAGCCGCCCGCGGCTCTTCCAGGGATCGGCCGCATAGGTTGCCCGCTGTCCCGCGCCGAACCCCAGCGCATGTCTGTCCAAACTCATTCGTCACCCGCTCGCGGCACCCATTGACGCCGCCTCGCCGCCTTCATACCTATAGTGTGCAATGCGAGATAGCGTGTCGCAAGGCGATTGCTGATCAAAAAGCGATTTCAATTGCTTGCGGATCGCCGTCGAAGTGGCGCCTTCCCCGGAAGGCGCGCCGGCAACGAAGACCAACGATTCTCTCCGGGCCTTGAACCCGGCAGGAGGCAGACATGACCGACAAGACCGTTACGATTTCCGACGCGGCCGCCAGGCGCATCGCCGCAATTCTGAGCTCCGATCCCGGCAAGCAGGCGCTGCGCGTCTCCGTCGAGGGTGGCGGCTGTTCCGGCTTCTCCTACAAGTTCGACCTCGTCGATGACGGCGCCGACGACGACCTCGTCGTCGAGAAGGGCGACGCCCGCGTGCTCGTCGACCAGCTTTCGCTCGTCTATATGGAAGGCTCGGAAATCGACTTCATCGACAACCTGCTCGGCCAGTCGTTCCAGATCAACAACCCGAACGCGGTTGCGAATTGCGGCTGCGGCACGAGTTTTTCCATCTGAATTCACGACATTCCGGGGTCTGCCGTTTGTCAGCGGCAGCACCAGCGGCTAGAACGGCAGGATGCGGACGATTGCAGCCGTGAAGCCGAAGGGAACCCTATGAAGATCGCCACCTGGAACATCAACGGCGTCAGGGCGCGCATCGACAATCTCCTCGCGTGGCTGAAGGAATCGGCGCCGGATATCGTCGCGCTCCAGGAGATCAAGACGGTCGACGAGAGTTTTCCGCGCAGCGAGATCGAGGCGCTCGGCTATCATGTCGAGACGCATGGCCAGAAGGGTTTCAACGGCGTCGCACTTCTGTCGAAGGTCCGGCCGGACGAGATCAATCGCGGCCTGCCGGGCGACGACGGGG
>CAMPIK010000275.1 GCA_946886325.1 uncultured Shinella sp. | reverse complement strand
TGCTCGCGGTATCCGTTGCCGGGATCGAAGATGTTCCGGTCGCCGCCGTCGAAGCTGATGTTATCCTTCGTCACGACGTGGAGCGGCGAGGTATAGCCGGACCACTCGACCTTGTTTGCTGCCCGGTTGAGTTCGTCGACAAGCTGCCAGCCCTGCAGGTTCAAGGGTTCGGCGACCGTCACCGCCTGATACTGGCCGGAGCGGATGCGCTGGTAGGCCGATTCCGATCCGTCGCCTGCGGCGACCGTCTTCGGCGCGCCGTCGCCGGGAATGCCGGCAGCCGCCAGGCTCGGCCCCATGAAGTCGAAGTAGATGTCGTTGATCGCCAGCGCATGGGTCCAGCTTGCACCATATTTCTGCAACAGCGCGGTCGTCAGCGTCGGCATCCGGTTGGAGGTGTCGGCGATCGGCGTATCGACATATTCGAGAACCGTTCCGCCGAGGCTTTCGATCGTCTCCTTGATCTTGTCTGCCTTGGCGATCGCGATCGCGTAGGTGGAATCCGTGAAGATGACGACACCCGGCTTGCCGCCCGCATCGGCAAAGGCCCATTTCGCGGCCGCGGCCGAAACCTCCATCGCATCGGTCGAGACATTGGCGAAAAGGCAATTGTCGGGATCGGGGCCGATCACCGGGCCCGCATGCCAGCTCACCATCGGGATGCCCGCATCGCAGGCCTGCTTGAGCGCGGCCTGCTGCTCGACGGCGTCGAAGCCGTTGATGATGATGCCATCAGGCTTCAGGGCCAGCGCCTGGCCGAAGGCGGCCGCGCGGTTCTGCACCGAGCCGGCGCCATCGAGCACGGTGACCTCCCAGCCGATTTTTGCCGCGGCTTCCTCGACACCGTTGGTCACGCCCAGAATGCCGCCGTTCTTCATATCAGCGGCAAGCACGACGATCTTCTTGCCGTCGACCGCTGCCGGGCCGGATGTCGGACCGTCCCACTCGGTCTTCTGGCCGGCATATTTCTGCACATCGGCCATCGCGTCGGAGACGGCATCGGCATAGGCCGGCATGGCGGCCGTCAGCGCCAGTATTGACACGGCTAGAGCTCTTCTCAGCATGGTCGTTCCTCCCAAAGGTTGCTGAACTATTTCGACTTCGCGCCTCTCTTGCGCTGCGCATAACCGGCGATGCCGATGGCAATCAGCAGCGTCGCTCCGTTGAAGAGCGGCTCCACCCAGAAACTGCCGCCGATCTGCTGGATTCCCGATATCCCGACCGCAAGGATCATCACGCCGACGATGGTGCCCCAGACGTTCACCCGGCCGGGCTTGATGGTCGTCGACCCGAGAAACGCCCCGACAAGCGCCGGCAGCAGGAATTCGAGGCCGACCGAGGCCTGTCCTATGCGCAGCTTGGAAGCGAGCAGGACGCCGGCTAAAGCCGTCATGAGCCCGGAGGTCACGAAAGCCCCGATGACGAATTTGCGTGTGGGGATGCCATTGAGCTCGGCGGCCCGCTGGTTGGCGCCGATCGCATAGAGATAGCGCCCCACGGGCGTGTATTCGAGCACGACCCAAAGCGCCACGGTGATGGCCAGCACATAAAAGGCGGTTATCGGCAGGCCGAGAATGAAGGTTCCGTTGATGGCATAGAAGGCATCCGGCAGGGCGCCCACCATCTGCCGTCCCCCGGTGTGCCAGAGCGCCACCGCATAGAGAATGGTGCCGGTGCCGAGAGTCGCGATGAAGCTGTCGATGCGCGCCACTTCCACCAGCAGACCGTTGAGCGCCCCCGTGACGACGCCGAGGATCAGGACGATGGCGACGGCAAGCGGCCATGGAAAGCCGTAGAGCGTCTGGAGGCTGATCGCCAGGATATGCCAGAGCACGATGCCGTAGCCGACCGTGAGATCGATGCGGCCGGCCACCATCGGGATCATCGCCGCCAGCGAGAGAAGCGCGATGATCGCCTTGTCCGAAAGGATCGCCCGCACGTTCAGCATCGTCGGAAAGGTGTTCGGCAGGAGAATCGAGAAGAGAAGGATCAGCGCGAACATCAGGATGACGAGGCCGTAGCTCGGCGCGAGGCGGATCATCTTCTGCGCAGTCGGCAGATTGCGAAGCTCGTCCTTGGTGGGCTCGACGGCGTTGGATTCGATACCGGGCATGGCGGTCCTCAGGCAGCTTCACCGGCCGATGCGGCCTGGATCAGGGATTCGGTTGACAGTTCGACACCGCTCAGTTCGGCGACAGGCAGGCCGCGACTGAAGACGATGGCGCGGTGGCAGATGCTGGCGATCTCCTCGAAATCGGTCGAAACCACGAGCACGCCCATGCCGCTCGCCAGTGCCTGATAGAGGAGATGGTAGATCTCGGCCTTGGCGCCGACATCGACACCGGCGGTCGGGTCTTCCGTGATCAACAGCCGGCGACCGGAATCGAGCCAGCGCCCGACGACCACTTTTTGCTGGTTTCCGCCGGACAGCGCCTCGATGGCGAGCGTCGGATCGTTGGGCGACAGGCCGACGCGCCGGCCGATGGCGTGCGCCATCGCCTCCTCGCGGGAGGGCGTCAGCAAGGTCAACAGCCCGCGCCCTGTCGCCGATGGATTGAGAAAGGCATTTTCGCGGATGGAGAGGCCGGGCGCGACACTTTCCCCCACCCGGTCGCGGGCGACGAGCCCGATCCTCGAACGCATCGCCGCCTGGGCGTTGGCGAGATCGGGCGTGACCCCATCAAGCGTCACCCGCCCGGCATGCGGCATGATGCCGAAGAGCGCGCGGCCGATATCCTCGTGGCCTGCGCCGCGCAAGCCGGCAAGACCGAGCAACTCGCCCCGGCGGATCTCGAAGCTGACAGGCCCCACGGCGCCGGTCGCCAGCCCCTTGACCTCAAGGATTGCCGGCCCCTCCTGCACGTCAGGCCTTTCGATTTCGCGCGCCTTGCGCCCGACAATCAGCCCGACAAGCTCTTCGGAGGTCGTATGCTCGATCGGGCGCATGCCAACCATCAGGCCGTCGCGCAGGACCGCGACGCGATCGGCAATCTTGAAGATCTCGTCGAGGCGATGGCTGACATAGATCATGCCGACGCCCCGCGCCTTGAGCGGTCGCAGGGCGGAAAAAAGCCGCTCGACCTCATCGGCAGGCAGGCTGGCCGTCGGTTCGTCGAGAACGAGGAAATCGCAGTCGGCGGCAAGCGCGCGGGCAATGGCAACAAGCGACTTCTGCGTCCGGGTCAGGCCGGCGACACGCGCCGTCGCCGCGAAATCGGCCTCGACCAGTGCAAGGGCACGGTCGGCCGCCGCTTCCGTCGCCGTCCAGTCGATCCGTCTTCCTTTGCGTGCGTATCCGAGCGAAAGCGCGATGTTCTCGGCCACGCTCATCCATTCGATGAGGCCGAGATCCTGATGGATGAAGGCAACCTTTTGCCCGCCTGCCTTGCCGGCTTCATGCACATAGGCCGCGCCGTCGATGAACACACCGCCCGCATCAGGCCGGTGGATTCCGCCGAGCACCTTGATCAGTGTCGATTTTCCCGCGCCGTTTTCCCCGAGCAGGGCGACGATCTCGCCGCGCTCGACCTTGAGCGAAACGCCCTTCAGGGCCTGCGTGCCACCGAAGGACTTTTCGACACGATCGAAGAACAGGCCGCCTGATGACGGTTGCATTGGATCCCCTCCCCCAGCCATTCCCGATCTTGCGTCAGGTTTACCGGTAACGTAACGTAGACTACGCCGACATCCTGCCTTGTCAAGAAGAAAGTTATCGATAACATGCGTGAACATATTTCGCGCCTGCTGCTATGCCGGAGGCTTGGGTGAAGGCCAATCTTGAGGACATCGCGCGCGCTGCGGGCGTATCGAAAATGACGGTCAGCCGGGTGTTGCGTGGCGGATCGGGCTTTTCGGCCGAAACGCGCCTGCGGGTCACGGAGATGGCGGAAAGGCTCGGATATGTTCCGAACCGGCTGGCGGCCGCCTTCGGCGCGGACCAGGCCGGCACGCTGGTCGGCATGTGCGTTCCGCGCCTCACCTCGGGCCTCTTCGGCCATGTCCTCGATGGCGTCGACCGGGCGCTCGTGCGGCTCGGCTACCAGCTCATGATCGGCGCCAACGACCACGCGACGGAACAGGAGGAGGCCTGGGTCAGGCAGGTCGTGAGCTGGCGTCCGGCGGGTCTAATCCTCTCCGGCCGGCATCACACGACCGGAACCGTCGACCTCCTGCGCGACGCGGCAATCCCGGTGGTCGAGATCTGGGATCTGACCACCAGCCCGATCGACATGGCCGTCGGCTTCTCGCACGTCGATTGCGGCATGGAAATGGGCCGGTTCCTTGTCAGCCGCGGGCGCCGTCGTGCCGGCTACGTCGGCGCGCTGGCGCGATCCGACGTGATGGGACAGGCCCGTCTCGAAGGCTTCCAGGCAGCCCTCGCTCGTGCCGGTCATCCGCTGGTCGACAGCGAATTGCTGCATGACGCGCCGGGTTTTTATGCCGGATATTACGGACTCGAGACATTGCTCAGCCGCCGAAGCGATCTCGACGTCGTCTATTTTCACAATGACGAGATGGCGATCGGGGGCCTTGCCTTCTGCCAGACGCGCGGCCTTCGCGTGCCCGAAGATATCGGCATTGCGGGCTGGGGCGGCATGGAGGCTGCCTCGATCCTGCCGAAGCGGCTGACGACGACCACCGTGCCGACCACGGCGATCGGCAAGGC
>CAMPIK010000274.1 GCA_946886325.1 uncultured Shinella sp. | reverse complement strand
CGATGCCGGTGCCGTCGTCGAGATGGTAGTCGGCAATGATCGCATTCGGGGCCGCACCTGCGACTGCCTCGATGGCACGGACCGCGACAAGCGAATCGGCAATCGTCACCTCGCAGCCCCAACCCGTCAGCAGCAACTGCATGCCTTCGAGGATCTTGGGCTCGTTGTCGATGCAGAGCACGCGCAGGCCCGATAGCGCCGTCGCCGTGATTTCCACGCGCGGGGGTGTCTCCGTCTTGTGCCGGCTTGCGGTCTCGTCGATCGGCACGCGGACCTTGAAGCTGGTGCCGCGCCCCGACGAGGATTGCAGGTCGACGGGATGGCCGAGCACGCGGGCCAGCCGATCGACGATGGAAAGCCCGAGGCCGAGGCCGGGCGCCGTCTTGGCGCCTTCGTCGAGCCTGGCGAATTCCTTGAAGACGGTCCGGAACTTCGATTGCGGTATGCCGATGCCGGTGTCGAGCACCTGGATATAGGCATGCGGTCCCTTGCTGCGCACGCCGACGAGGACCCGGCCGCTATTGGTGTATTTGATGGCGTTCGAGACGAGGTTCTGCACGAGACGGCGCAGAAGGTTGGGGTCCGTCCGCACCACGAGCGATGTCGGCATCACCTTGAGGTCCAGGTTCTTCGCCCGCGCCATCGGCGCAAAGTCGGTCTCGACGCGCTTCAAGAGGTCCTTGAGCGGCACGGTCTGCAGCCTCGGCTTCATCGCGCCGGTGTCGAGCCGCGAGATGTCGAGCACGGCGCCGAGGATCGTCTCGACCGATTCGAGAGAGGAATCGATATTGTGGATCAGGGACCGGTTCTCCGAATCGCCGAGCCTTTCGACGAGCGAGGAGGAGTAGAGCCGCGCGGCGTTCAGCGGCTGCAGGATGTCGTGGCCGGCAGCGGCGAAGAAGCGGGTCTTGCCGATATTCGCCTCTTCGGCGCTGGCGCGCGCTTCGGCAAGTTCCCTGTTGACCCGCGTCAGTTCGGCGGTGCGCTCGGCGACGCGCAGTTCCAGCGTTTCGTTCGCCTGTTTCAGCGCCCGGTCGGCCTCGACGCGTTCGGTGATGTCGCTATAGGTCGCAACGAAACCCTTGTCGGGCATCGCGTTGGTGCGCACCTCGACAATGCGTTTGCCGCCCGCGAGCACCAGCGCGAAGGGCTCGTCGAAGCGCATGATGTTGTCGATGACCGATTGGCGTTCATCCGGTGCGATCGCGCCGCGCTCGACGAGGAGTTCGACGATGTTGCGCAGCGGATAGCCGACCTGGCCCACCTGTTCCGGCAAGTCGAGCAACTGGCGGAACCGGCGGTTCCAGACGGTCAGGTTGCCTGTGCTGTCGAAGACGGCGATGCCCTGGTCCATCTGCCCGAGCGCCGTCTGCAGCATGTCCTGATTGTATTGCAGCGCCTCGCTTGCCTGGTTGAGCAGCCAGTCCGTATCGGCGGGCGTATCGTCGATCCGCTGGAGCACCAGCGAGAGCACGAGGCGGGCGGAGGACGAGCCGATCGCGCTGCCCAGCAACTGCTCGGAAAAATGGACGAGCGCCACATCGGCCGGCGCGCTGTCCTCCAGCCACCGGCCGGCCTGCCGCTCATAGGTATGGAAGGACCGGTTCGTGCGCTCCTCGCCGAGATATTTGGCGATGGTCGACTTGAGGTCGCCGACGGTGACCTTGGTCCGGCGGCCGCGGAAGGCGCGTTCGAGCCGCGGCTTGCTGCGGATGAAGGTATTGGCCTGTATCCGCTCGAGGCTGGTGGGATTGCGCGTCAGCGAGCCGACCACATAGGCGCAGATGTTGACCATCGTCGCGAGCAGCGTCGCGTTGACGAGAGGATCGGCATTGTCGCCGGTAAAGATCGTCGAGCCGGGGAAGAGGAAGCCGAGCACGGTTTCGGCGATCAGCGCATTGTCGGACAGGCCGAGGCTCGGCAGGAAGAGCAGGTAGGCCCAGACGACGAGGCCGCAGATCATGCCGGCCATGGCGCCGCGCGCATTGGCATTGCGCCAGAAGAGGCCGCCGAGCAGCGGCGGAGCGACCTGCGCGACGGCGGCAAAGGCCAGGAGGCCCATCGAGGCGAGGCCCGCATTGGCGGTCGCGGCGCGATAATAGGCATAGCCAAGCAGCAGCACGAAGAAGATGGCGAGCCGGCGAATGCGCAGCAGCGTGCGCGACAGGTCCTCCTGCGGCCCCTCGCCGCCGATCAGGTTGCGCCTGAGGAATGTCGGGATGACGATGTCGTTCGACACCATGATCGAAAGCGCGACGGAGGCGACGATGACCATCGCGGTGGCCGCCGAGAAGCCGCCGATGAAGGCGACCATGGTGAGGAAGGTCTGGCCGTTGGCAAGCGGCAGGGTGAGGACGTAGAGGTCCGCGTCACCGGTTCCGTCGAAGGCGATGACGCCGCCGATGGCGATCGGCAGAACGAAAATGTTGATCGCGACGAGATAGAGCGGCAGCAGGATGCCCGCCATGCGCAACTCGCCCTCGGTCCTGTTCTCGACGACCGCGACGTGAAACTGGCGTGGCAGCATGATGATCGCAAAGGCCGAGAGCACGATCAGCAGGATCCAGCGGGCGATCGGCGTCTGGTAGGTCAGGGCCGACATGACCCGTGCGCTGTCCGCCGCCCGCTCCACGAGATCGCCGAACCCGTCCAGATAGAAGAAGAGCACATAGACGCCGATGGAGGCGAAGGCGACGAGCTTGACGACCGATTCCATCGAGATCGCAAGAATAAGCCCGTCCTGGTGCTCCGTCGCGTCGGTATGGCGCGTGCCGAAGACGATGGCGAAGCAGGCGAGAAAAAGCGTCACCACGAGCGGCAGATCGACGAGTCCGCCGAGTGCGGCCAGTTCGTAGCGCGAAGTATCGACCATGGCCGCGACCGAACTGGACACGGCCTTCAGCTGCAGCGCGATATAGGGCACGGCGCCGATGAGCGAAATCATCGCGACGATGGCCGCGACGCCCGGATTCTTGCCGTAGCGGGCGGCGACGAAGTCGGCGATCGAGGTCAGCCGTTCGGCCTTGGCGAGCGTGACGATGCGGCGAATGAGCGGCATGCCGAGCGTGAACATCAGGATCGGGCCGATATAGATGCCGGCGAATTCCAGCCCGTTGGTGGTCGCAAGGCCGACGCCGCCGAAATAGGTCCAGGAGGTGCAGTAGATCGCGAGGCTCAGCGCGTAGACCATCGGCCGGCCGCGGCTGGCAGCGGCCGGATCCTTCGCCTTCCTGTCGCCGTAGCTGGCGACGGCGAAGAGAAGCAGCAGATAGGCCAGCGCCGAAGCGAAGACGAACCAGCCCGGCAGCATGTTTCCTCCCGAGAAACCCTCCGGCGGCAATGCCGGTGCCGAAGCATAAGCCATCGCCCCGGTGAAGGAAATCGCCCGGCCATCATCCCAAAGTCGCGGGTTCGCTTGCGCGCGGCCGTCTTCGGTTTCGACCGGAAATGGCAAGTTGCGCCATATTCCCTCCGTCGCAAATCTGCACTAGGTTGACGATGGCGTCGCAGCAACAGGAGTTACCGCATGCTCAACGAATTCAAGGCGTTCATCGCTCGTGGCAATGTCATGGACCTTGCGGTCGGTGTCATCATCGGCGCGGCCTTCAGCAAGATCGTCGAATCCGTCGTCAACGATCTCGTCATGCCGCTGGTCGGAGCGCTGACAGGCGGCGGCTTCGACTTCTCCAACTATTTTCTCGCGCTCTCGAGCAACGTGACGGCCTCGTCGCTTGCCGCAGCGCGCGAACAGGGCGCGGTCTTCGCCTATGGCAACTTCATCACGGTCCTGATCAACTTCCTGATCCTGGCGTGGATCATCTTCCTGATGATCCGGGGCGTGAACCGCATCCGTGCCTCCGTCGAACGGGAAAAGGTGGCTGCAGCTGCGCCGCCGCCGGCCGATGTCGCGCTGCTGACGGAAATCCGCGACCTGCTGAAAAGCCGCCCGGCTGTCTAGTCGCGGCGGCCGCTACCGCGACCCTGCGCTTCCATCACCGAAATCGATGGAAGCGTCAGATAATCGCGCGTGATCGCGGAACAGAATGTCGGTAGAAGATGGCGCGGCCGCTGGATATGGCCGCGCGCTTCTTTTGCCGGAGTATTGCCCCCGTGACCATCTTGCAGGCCCTCAGCCCCCGTTCGCTTGCCGCGCCTGAAAGCGGCATCGTCGAACTCGTCAACTATGCGCGAGGCCGGGAAGGGCTGATTCCGCTCTGGGTGGGGGAGGGCGACCTGCCGACGCCGGACTTCATCTCCGATGCAGCCGTTCAGGCGCTTTCCGGTGGCGAGACCTTCTACACCTGGCAGCGCGGCATTCCGGAACTGCGGCAGGCACTCTCGCGCTACTATGCACGGCATTTCGGCCGGACGTTGCCGCCCGAGCATTTCTACGTCGTCGGCTCCGGCATGCAGGCGATCAAGCTGTCGATCGAGGCACTGGCCTCGCCTGGCGACGAGATGATCCTGCTGACGCCGGCCTGGCCGAACTTCGCTGCCGCCGCCGACCTTTCCGGGGTGCGGCCGGTCTCGGTGCCGCTGTCCTTCACCGAAGGACGATGGCAGCTCGATTTCGACCGGCTGGAAGCGGCGATTACGGCGAAGACCCGAGTGATCTTCGTGAATACGCCATCCAACCCGACGGGCTGGACCGCGAGCCACGCGGATCTGC
>CAMPIK010000273.1 GCA_946886325.1 uncultured Shinella sp. | reverse complement strand
GCCGGCGCGAACATCCACATCGGGATCATGGCGGGGAAGTTGAACGGCGTGATGCCGGCGCCGATGCCGACGGCCTGGCGGATCGAATACATGTCGATGTTCGGGCCGGCGCCTTCGGTGAACTCGCTCTTGGCGAGATGCGGGATGCCGATGACGAATTCGCAGACTTCGAGGCCGCGGATGACGTCGCCCTTGGAATCCTCGATCGTCTTGCCATGCTCCTTCGAGAGCATTTCGGCCAGTTCATCCATGTTGTCGTTCAGGAGTTGCACGAACTTCATGAAGACGCGGGCGCGGCGCTGCGGATTGGTCGCCGCCCACTTCGGCTGTGCAGCCTTGGCGCTCTCGACGGCCGCGTTCAGGTCCGCGTCGCTGGCAAGCGCCACGGTTGCCTGGACTTCGCCGGTCGCCGGATTGAAAATGTTCGCCGTGCGGCCGCTGGTGCCGGCAACGTGCTTGCCGTTGATGAAATGCCCGATCGCTTTCATGGGGTGTCCTCCTGTTTTTTGATGAGCCGGATTTTATGCTTTAAATTGCACAAAGCAATGGAATGAAATAAGCATCCGTTGTGCAAAAATTGAGTAACGAATGGTGGTGCGGGACCCATCCACCGGGTGACGGAGGCTTTCATGGCGGCAGAAAACGGCGGACCTATCATCAGGATGGCCGAACTTGAGATCGAACCGTCTCAACTCGACGCTTACCGCCTGCTCCTGACCGAAGAAATCGAGGCATCCGTCACGCTGGAGCCCGGTGTCATCATGCTTCACGCCGTCTCGATCAAGGGCGAGCCGGAGCGAATCCGCCTTCTCGAGGTCTATGCGAACACCGCAGCCTATGAGGCACATCTCCAGACGCCGCATTTCATCAAATACAAGACCGGCACATCGGCCATGGTCAAGTCGTTGCGCCTTCTGGAGGTCGATCCGGTCCTGATGAGGGCCAAACCGGACTTCCGCATCGAGCGCCCTTCCCTTTCGCAAAATCCGGGGAATGGGCAGGAATGAACTGGGACGACGTCCGCGTCTTTCTCGCCGTGGCCCGCTCGGGCCAGCTTCTCGGTGCCTCCCGGCGGCTTGGCGTCAACCATGCCACCCTGTCGCGGCGCCTGACGGCGCTGGAGGAGGCGCTGGGGACGCGTCTCTTCATCCGCCGGACCAACGGCTGCGAACTCACCTCCGAGGGAGACGGTTTTCTTGCATCGGCGGAGCGTATGGAGACCGAAATGCTCGCCGCACAAGCGCGTCTCGGGCGGACGGATACGGCGATTGCCGGCACCGTGCGGGTCGGCGCGCCCGATGGTTTCGGCGTCTCGTTCCTGGCGCCGCGCATGGGAAAGCTGATCGAGCGCCACCCCGAGCTGAAAATCCAGCTCGTTCCGGTCCCCCGCTCCTTCTCGCTCACGCAGCGCGAAGCCGATATCGCGATCACGCTGGAGCGGCCGGAACAGGGGCGGCTCGTCTCGGCAAAACTCACGGATTATACGCTCGGCGTCTATGCGAGCCGCGCCTATCTCGACGAAAACGACGCACCGGCCAATGTCGAAGCGCTGAAGGCCCACCGCCGCATCGGCTATGTCGAGGACCTCATCTTCACGGCATCGCTGAATTTCACCGGCGAGGTGATGCGAAGCTGGGACGCGGCCTTCGAGATATCAAGCGCGACCGGCCAGACGGAGGCGGTGCGCTCGGGTGCCGGCGTCGGCATCCTGCACAACTATATCGCCCGCCAGTATCCGGAGCTCGTTCGCCTGCTGCCGGATATCGCCATTCGCCGGTCCTACTGGACCACCTGGCATGAAAGCGCGCGCGATCTCGTGCGGGTCAGGACGGTGATCGACTTCGTGCGCGAACTCGTGGAAGCCGAGCCGCACATCTTCCAGTAGGGCTACTTCTTCGCGACTTCCAGACTGTCGGGCAACGGCACGGCGGCGGCATCGCGCGCGTCGGTCGTTTCGGTCGTTACGACCGCGACCTGCGCCTTGCGCGGTCGCTCCTCCCGCGTTTCCGTTCCCTCGGGCATCGGGACTTCAACACCGGAGGCAACCTCGGCCGGCCTGTCTTCGACCTCGCGGCGAACCGGCCGGCGCTCTTCGACGACGACATCGCTGACGGTTGTCTCGCGACGCAAGGCCGATGTCTCGGCAACCACGACAGACGGCGTCCGGCTCGCGGCACCGGAGCCCGACACATATTGCAGCATGTCGAAGGTCTGCGCGGTGACCGGCCGCAGGCGCATGCCGGCCATGACGGCAGCGATGCGTTCGCGCGGGATCGCCGGGTGGCAATAACGCAGGCGGACCTGTGCCGCGTAGTGGGTGGACGACAGTTTGCCGGTCACCGTCTCCCGCGTCGGCGAGATGCGTTTTGCGAACTGCCAGGCGTAGAGGCAGCTTCCGCCCTTGCCGAGATCGCCGGTCGCATAACCGTAGACGCCGTGCACGTTCTCGCCGATCACCGGCTCGATCGCCATCGCAACACCGGCAACGGCAGACTTCATCTCCGCCAGGATTTCACGCCGGCTCGGCGCCCGCAGGAACTGCGGATCGCTCGCGGGGCGTCCGATGGTCACATGCAGCACATTCTCGCCCGCAAGCGCCGTGGCGTTGGCATAGACGATCTGCTGGTCGAGATAATCCTTGCGCGCGGTCTGGCGGACGCCTTCGATCGAACCCGCCACGGTCGGCAGATAGGCTGCCGCGAAGTCGGGCGAGACCTCCGTCGCAATCGCCGGAGCGGCCGGCGTGATCGCGCCGGTTTCGAGGAACGGATCGCTGACCGAGGTGCAGCCGGCAAGCATCAGGACGGGGAGAAGCAGGGTCCAGCGCATCATCGCCTCCTATCGGGTACGCACGGTGGCATCGAAGCCACGGGCTGCGGTCGTGTCGTAGAGGTGCATCTTCAGGCGCTCGAAGACGGCATTCGCCTCGCGCTTGTTGCCGAGATAGTAGTGCGACCAGCCGCGGAGCTGGCTGAGATCGACCGGCTCGGCGACGAGGCTGGCGCGGGCGTTCAGCGCATCCAGCGTGCGCTGATACTGCTTGTGGTCGAAGGCCGAGCGGGCGCGCTGCCAGTAGATTTCCGCACGCACCTCGCGCTCGCGCTTGGACGAGAGCGGGTAGAGACCGATCAGCGCCTCCGCATCATCAGTCAGCTTGCCGCGCAGCAGCGTGAGGGCGGAACCGTAAGCGGCATCTTCCCTGGTGCGGCCGTTCGCCTGAAGCGCTTCGCCGAAGGCCGAGCGCGCCTCGGCCAGCCGGTTGAGGCCCAGATGGCACCATCCCTTGATCAGTTGCGCATCGGCGGACAGCGATCCGCGAGACTCGGCCGCCGCCAGTTGCTCCACGCAGGCGCCGAAACGCTTCGCCTTGAAGCTCGCGAGATAGCTTGCATCGACGGAACGGCGCGGCTTGTCGACGGCGACCGAACGGCTGCCGGTCGGAACCTTCGCGACCTTGATATCGCTCCAGATATCCGGATAGACCTCGGCATAGTGATCGCGCAATTCGGCGAAGTCCTGCTTCATGCCGAGCCGCTGGAGGCTGAGCGCCAGGCCCTTGATCCGGTCCGCGCTGTTTTCCCAGTCGATGGCCTTTTCGAACCAGGCCTTCGCGGCCTCAAACTGGCGCGAGTTGTAGGCGTACCAGGCGAGGATCTCGGCATGGTCGGCATTCTCGTTCTGGAGGATTGCCGTGCTGTAGGCGCGAACGGTCTTTTCATCGACATCCGGCTGGTTCGGCTTGGAGAAGCGCAGCGACAGCGCGTTCATCAGGAACTGCGGATCGCCCGAAAGCCCCTCCAGATTTGCCTCGGCGACCGCATAGGCCTCCGCTTCCTTGCCCTGCGCCGCGAGGCTGAGATAAAGGCCCTTGGCATTGTCGGCGTTGCTTTCCTTTGACAGCGCCGAGCGGAACCAGGTTTCGGCATCCACCGGACGCTCGATCTTCAGGTCGTACCAGCCGAGCAGGGCCAGGTCCCGCGGTGCGGAATTCGCCTCGGCGACGCTGCGAAGCCGAGCGATGTCGGCTTCAGGCAGCGGCTCGCGACGCTGCTTGTCGGCATTGAAGGCACTGACTTCGCCGCGCAGCAGATCGATGCCGATGGTCTGGATTCCCGCCTCCAGAACGGGCGTCTTGTCGAGCGCGGCAATCGCCTGGCGCACCTCGCCTGCCGGGAAGTCCCGCGTCGCCTTTTGCAGCGTCGTCACGATCGCGTCGTCCGGCAGCCGGTTTTCGGTGCGGAAGAGAAGCCCGCGATAGGCCTTGGCAAGCGCATCCTTCGCGCCGGTCTCGGCATAGGCGTCGATGAGCATCCAGACGAGGTCCACCTCGGCTTCGCGATCCGGGTCGATGCCGCGGCCTGCCTCGGCTACGGCCATCCAGTCCTTGCGCGCCACGGCGGCTGTCATGTCGAACCGCGTCTTCCGCCGCGCGAGCTTGTCGGTGAAATCCGCGCTCGGCGACCAGTCGGGGTTTTCGGTCTTGCGCTTGACGATCGAGGCGTCGATCGCCGCGAAAGCATCCTTCTCGTAGAGCGCCCAGAGCTCGGTCTCGTCCACCTGAAGCGCCGCCGGCTGATAGAGGTCGGCAGGCATCACGAATTGCGGAAACTTGAGCCGAAGGCGGGCGACCTCGGCTTCGACGCGATCCTCCTGCTTCTCCTGCGCATAATAGTAGAG
>CAMPIK010000272.1 GCA_946886325.1 uncultured Shinella sp. | reverse complement strand
CTCTTGCGGAACACATATGGAACAGATATGTATGTTCTGGATTTGTTTCGTGATTCTGGGGTGAGGCCATATGTTGACGCGCAAGCAGCAGGAATTGCTCCTGTTCATTCATGAGCGGATGAAGGAATCCGGTATTCCGCCGTCCTTCGACGAGATGAAGGACGCCCTCGACCTTGCGTCGAAGTCGGGCATCCACCGGCTGATCACGGCGCTTGAAGAGCGCGGGTTCATCCGTCGCCTGCCGAACCGGGCGCGCGCGCTTGAGGTCATCAAGCTGCCGGAGGCGCTTTCGACGAGCCTGCAGCCGCGGCGTGGTTTTTCGCCTTCGGTCATCGAAGGAAGCCTCGGCAAGACGCCGCCTGCTCCAGCCCTGCAGAAGCCGACGTCCGGCAGCGAGTTGGGTTCGTCCGTCTCGGTTCCGGTCATGGGCCGGATTGCGGCCGGCGTTCCGATTTCCGCCATCCAGAACAACACGCATGACATTTCCATACCGGCCGAGATGATCGGGAACGGCGAGCACTATGCGCTGGAGGTCAAGGGTGACTCGATGATCGAGGCCGGCATTCTCGACGGTGATACGGTGATCATCCGTAATGCCAATAGCGCCAGCCCGGGCGAAATCGTCGTGGCGCTGGTCGATGACGAAGAGGCGACGCTGAAACGGTTCCGCCGCAAGGGCGCGTCTATCGCGCTGGAGGCGGCCAATCCGGCCTATGAGACCCGCATTTTCGGACCGGATCGCGTCAAGATCCAGGGCAAGCTCGTGGGTCTCATTCGTCGCTACCATTGACACCGTTCGGGTGGCCTTCTTCCTCGAAGCGGCCGCTTCGCCAGTCGTAGAGCCGATGCCGGCTCCAGGGGCGCTGCAGCGATCCGATGGCCTGTTCGATGGCGTAGTGTCGCGTGCCCGCTGATTGCGCGGCGTCGAGAGGTCGGAACTCAAGTGCGCCGGTGCGGCGCAGCGTGCGTGACGTGACGAGCATGGCGCCGGAACGGCAGGCGGTGGTCCGGATCGCGTAGGGCACGACGACAATGTCGGCGCTGTCGCAGGCGGGTCCCAGATAGGCGGGTTTTTCGAGCGTGATCACCTTCCAGCCGGAGGGGCTCCTTGCCGCGCACCAGGCTTTGCGGCGGCACTGGAATTGCGCAAGGCCGCTTCCGGACGCGAAGGCTTCTTTCATCAGCCGGCGTGCGACATCGGCCTCGATCAGGTTTTCCTTGTCGTCTTTTTCGCTTGTGTTGGGCGTTTCCTTCTGCCGGCGCTTTGAAACAGCGTTTGCCTCCTTCCGCGATGTATTTTCCCCGGCGACGAATGCGGGTCCAGTATGGTCTTCGAGCCGAAGGGCCCGCCGCCATTGGGCATAGATGAAATCGGGTGGACGGGCGCGGTTTGTCCGCGCCACCTTTTCCGCCACGAGGGCGACCAGCCGCCCGTCTTCCGATATCAGCAGTTCCGCCGGCAGGCGCCGGTCCGGCATGGCTGTCAGGATGAGGCCGATGCCGATCATCGCCGCACCGATCCGGCGCAGGCGGGTCCTGAGGATGCAGAGCAGCCCACCGCCGAGCCCGATCAAAAGAAAGGCCGGCATCGGGATGCGGCCGGTCACGATCTCGCCGCCCCAGCCGGCGACCCATCCGGCAAGCGCGATCATCCAGTCGATGCCCCGGCCCATGATCGCGAAGGGGATCGCGTCGAGGCCGAAGGGCATCAGCATGACGCCGATCAGGCCCATCGGCATGACGACGAGGCTGATCACCGGCATGGCGACGAGATTGCCGACCAGCCCATAGGCCGGAATGCGGTGAAAATGCCCGACGGAATAGATGAGCGTCGCCAGGCCGCCGATGAGCGAGGAGAGCAGCAGGCCGCCGAAAAAGCGCAGCACGGGACCGCCGAACCGGTCAAGCGCCGTATTGCCCGGCATGCGCCGATTGGGCCGCTCGCGCCAGGCCGCATAGCCTGCAACGAGGCCGAGGGTGGCGGCATAGGACATCTGGAAGCCCGGCCCGGTGATCGCGGACGGCGTGATCGCGAGGATGACGAGGGCCGAGAGCGCGACATTGCGCAGGCTGATCGCGGCCCGGTCGAAAAACAGCGAGATCAGCATGATCGAGATCATGATCCAGGACCGCACCGCCGAGATCGCGCCGCCGGAGACGAGGATATAGGCGGTGACCATGATCAGGGCTCCCGCCGCGGCGATCTTCTTGATCGGATAGCGCTCCGCAAGGCCGTGAATGCTGGCAAGCGCCATCCGCGCACCGACGAGAAACGTGCCAGCGGCGAGCACCATGTTCAATCCGGAGATCGCCAGCACATGCGCAAGCCCGGCCTGGCGAAGCGCCTCGACGGTCTCCTCGCTGATCGCGCGCTGTTCGGCCGTGACAAGGGCTGCCGCGATGGCGCCCGCGTCGCCGCCGATGCGTCCGCGGATATGCTCCGTCAGGCTGCTCCGCCAGAGCGCGATCCGCCTTTCGACGACCGATCGCAGCGTGCCGGCGTCCGGCGGGTCGGCCAGCCTCTCGGGCCGGCCGTAGAAGAAGCCATAGGCGCCGATGCCGGCCATATAGGCGTCGAAGCCGAAGTCGTTGAGACCGGAAAGTGCCGGGCCGGATGGCGGGCCGAGGCGCGCCCTGCCCGCGATCGTTCCGCCGATCGGAATGGGCATATGTTCGCTGCGAGCGAGCAGGCGCACCCGCTCGGGCGGCCGGCGGAGTTTCGGGTCGTCCGTCGAACGAACGGCGATGACATAACGGATTCGCCCGTCATCGTCGGCCTCCCTCGCGAGAACCCGGCCCTCGATCCGGGTGGTGACCGGGGAATCGAGCACGACCGTCGCCGTGCGCCAGGTCTCGAAAGCGGCAAGGAGCATGCCGAGCGGCAGCAATGCGGCGGCGGCCAGGACCAGCGGCATGACGCCCGGCCGGTCGCGCAGATGCCAGGCCGGCCATGACAGGGCAAGAAGCGTCAGCAGGATCGCATGAAGGGCGGGGTTCGATGGCAGCGCATACCAGAGGGCCGCCCCTGTCCCGATGAAGACAGGTACGAAGAGAAAAAGATGGCCGTGATCGCGCTCGACGTCGAGTGCCGCGGAAAGGTCAAACGTGCGTCTGCGGAAGCGGAACAGGCGCTTGAGGTCGAGAAAGACGACGCCGCTGACCGGCTGTAATTCGCCGCGTTCGGCAGCCGAGGGAACGGCAGGCAAGGGCGAGGCCGGCCGGGTCTGCCAGCCGGCATTTTCGGCCTCAGCGGTTGCCGTTGCCTGCTTCGTTTCGCTCATGGATGCGCCCCGATCCGTGATGCAGCATCATGCAACCATAAATTGGAACATGCAACCGAAGACCTTTGCAACCGCTTTTGGCGAAAATATAGGATGCGCCCTCCCTATTTCCCCCGACTGCGATCACAAGTTGCTTGCAACGGCGCCGGAACGATGGATATTGCATGGCCAGACCGCTGCTTTCGCAACGCACAATTTGCCTTTCGTATCGCTTGGCACGGCTGGGCAAATGGGCTAGCACATCGGGCACGTCCCACGTGTGGTACAACTCTGTGCCACCTTCTCGATACAACGGAGGATCATCATGACAGCACAGAACGCGGGTGTAACGATCGGCGACACGGCGGTGGATCTGCCGATACGCACCGGCTCGATCGGGCCCTCCGTCATCGATATCGGCACGCTCTACAAGCACACCGGGTCCTTTACCTACGATCCGGGCTTCACCTCGACGGCCTCCTGTGAATCGAAGATCACCTATATCGACGGCGACGAGGGCATTCTGCTGCACCGCGGCTATCCGATCGACCAGCTTGCCGAGCACGGCGACTTCCTCGAAGTCTGCTACCTGCTGCTCTACGGCGAACTGCCGACGAAGTCCCAGAAGGACGACTTCGATTATCGCGTGACGCGCCACACGATGGTGCACGAGCAGATGTCGCGCTTCTTCACCGGCTTCCGCCGCGATGCGCACCCGATGGCCGTGATGTGCGGCTGCGTCGGCGCGCTGTCGGCCTTCTATCACGACTCGACCGACATCACCGATCCGCACCAGCGCATGGTCGCTTCGCTGCGCATGATCGCCAAGATGCCGACGATCGCCGCCATGGCCTACAAGTACCATATCGGCCAGCCCTTCGTTTATCCGAAGAACGACCTCGACTACGCGTCGAACTTCTTGCGCATGTGCTTTGCGGTTCCCTGCGAGGAATATGTCGCCAATCCGGTTCTGGCGCGTGCCATGGACCGCATCTTCATCCTGCATGCCGATCACGAGCAGAACGCGTCGACCTCGACGGTGCGCCTTGCCGGATCGTCGGGTGCCAACCCGTTCGCCTGCATCGCGGCCGGCATCGCCTGCCTCTGGGGCCCGGCGCATGGCGGCGCCAACGAGGCCGCCCTCAACATGCTGTCGGAAATCGGAAGCGTCGATCGCATTCCGGAATTTGTCGCCCGCGCCAAGGACAAGAACGATCCGTTCCGCCTGATGGGCTTCGGCCACCGGGTCTACAAGAACTACGACCCGCGCGCCCGCATCATCAAGGCGGCCGCCGACGACGTCTTCGAGGTCACGGGCACCAACCCGCTGCTCGACATCGCGCTGGAGCTCGAGAAGCACGCGCTAGAGGACGAGTACTTCGTCTCCCGCAAGCTCTACCCCAACGTCGACTTCTACTCCGGCC
>CAMPIK010000271.1 GCA_946886325.1 uncultured Shinella sp. | reverse complement strand
TCCGGCCCGACGTAGTCGACGCCGTCATAGGGTCGCCGGTTGACGAAGACGCACGGCGGACCGTTTTCCAGCAGCTTCAGCGTCTCGTCGGCAAGCGTCTGCGAGATCATCACGATACCGTCGACCTGCCTGTCAACGAGCGAGCGCACGATGGCGATCTGCTTCAGCGGGTCCTCATCCGTGTTCGACAGGAAGATCGTGTGGTCGTCGTCGGAGACGACCTCGTCGATGCCCTTCACGATATGCGGGAAGATCGGGTTGGTGATGTCGGCGATCAGCACGCCGATGGACGAGGTTCGTTGCGTGCGCAACGCACGCGCGATGGTGGATGTCCGGTAGCCGAGCCGCTCCGCCGTCTGCTGTATCGCCCGGCGGCGCTCCGGATCGACATAACCCTTGCCGGAGAGCGCCCGCGCGACGGTGGCGCGAGACAGCCCGCATTCGCGCGCGATGTCGAGCAGCGTCGGCCTTCTGGACGGCAGGCTTGGAACAACGCGCTCCACCATGGTTGCGAACTCCGGGCTTCGTAGTGCCTTCACCAATCACGCTTTGCCGATGAAGGCAACTCATGCGTTGACAAGCGGTTCATAATGTGAGATCGATCCCATATGAGATCGATCTCACATCCTGTTTGGCAGGAATGAGACGAACTGGCAAGGCCGTCGAGGAGGATGGCCGGGAGGAAAATCAGTGGGACGAACGTCCAGATTGACGACGCTGCAGGAAGCTGCCGCGACCGTGAAGGATGGCCAGCGCCTGACGCTGGGCGGCTTCGCCATCTACCAGCGCCCGATGGCTTTCGTGCGCGAACTCGTGCGGCAGAACCGGCGAGACCTGACCATTGTCGGCGTCGTGAACTCGATCGAGGCCGACCTTCTGATCGGCGCCGGCTGCGTCTCGCGCATCGAGACATCCTATGTCGGGCTTGAGAAATTCGGGCTGGCGCGCAATTTCCGCCGCGCCGCCGAGGCCGGCACGCTCGACACCGTCGACTATCCCGAACTGATCGCCTGGGATCGCTTCCGCGCCAGCCAGGAGGGCCTTCCCTTCTGGCCCTGCACCTTCCTCGGCGGCAGCGGCATCGTCGAATACAACAAGGACATCGTGCCCTTCGACTGCCCGGTCACCGGCCGCAAGATGTGGGCCGTGCCGCCGGCCGCCCCCGATGTCGTCGTGGTGCACGCCGTCATGGGCGACGAATACGGCAATGTCGCCTTCCACGACCGCAAGATGCTGCCGCAGGGCGTCGATGTCACGCATACCCGCAGCTGCGACACGCTTATTGTGACCGTGGAAAAAATCGTTTCTGGAAAGGAAATGCGCAAGCGGCCGGACCTCGTGCAGATCCCCGCCTTCCGCACGACCCATATCGTCGAGGCACCCTTCGGCGCACATCCGACCTCGCTTCTCGGCATCTACGACTGTGACGATACCGCCTTCGGCGACTATGCGGCGGCCTCCGCCTCGCCCGAAACCTTCGAGCCCTATCTTCAGCGCACCGTGCACGCGCCGGGCGGCCACGCCGCCTATCTGGAGGCGCTCGGCGTCGAGCGCCTGCTCGCCCTTCGCAATGTGGAGCTTCCGGCATGAGCGCGCCTCAATACACCACCGAGGAACTGATCGCCGTCGTGCTCGCAAAGAGCTTTGCGGACGGCGAGGTCGGCTTCACCGGCCTTGCGACCGGCGGTGCCGCCGCCCTCTACATCACCGGCATTCCGCTTGCCGCCATGGAACTCGCCCGCCAGACCCATGCGCCGAACCTGACGATCCTGCTCGCGGGATGGTCGATCAATCCGGACTTTTCCGAGATCCGCCAACTGCCGTCGGCCGAGTTCGAGAGTGCCTTGCAGGATCTTCCCTGCGAGGCGCAGATGGAGACCTATCCGGGTCCCTATGCGGTGCGCCGCGGCGACGTCGATTTCGGCTTCGGCTCCGGCGTTCAGGTCGACCGCGCCGGCAATATCAATAGCACCTGCGTCGGCGACTACCGCAAGCCGAAGGTGCGGCTCGTCGGCTCGATCCTGCTGCCGGAGCACATGACCTGCTTCCAGCGCGAATACATCATGATGCCGCACCATGAGGTGCGCAGTTTCGTCGAGCGCGTCGATTACGTCTCGGGCGTCGGCTTTCCGGGCGGCGAGGCCGGCCGGCGGGATCTCGGCCTCACCATCGGCGGCCCGAAATGGATCGTCACGCCGAAATGCATCTTCGAATTCGACCGCGTGGCAGGTGCTGCCCGGCTGCGCAGCATCCATCCGGGCATCGACCCGGAGGATGTCAAACGCTCGACCGGCTTTGCCGTCGAGACATCAGGCATACCGGTGACCGAAGCCCCGACGCCCGAGGATCTGGCGATCCTGCGGCGCAAGGTCGATCCGCACGGCGCCCTCATCCCGCATGGCGGCCACTGACACTTTTCCGGAGGAGCGAGATACAATGTCGAATGTCGAGATCGGTACGAAGCCGGCAACGGGCAACCCGCCCGCAACGAACCTGCGCACCGTCGGGCTGTTTCTCCTGAACTACAGCCACGTCATCACCTTCCTGGCGCTCGTCGTCGCCGCGAGCATCGCCTCGCCCTACTTCCTCAATTCGACGAACATCCTGAACGTCGTGCGCGGCGCCAGCATGGTCGGCGTCGTCGCGATCGGCATGACGGTGGTGATCCTCTGCCGTGGCATTGACCTTTCGGCAGGCTCGCTCGTCGGGATCGCGGCCGTCACCGCCGCCGCACTCGCCGGTAACGGCTCGCCGGTCGCCTGGGGCGTCGCTCTCGTCGCCACGACGGCGCTCGGCGTCGTCAACGGCCTGCTGATCACCAAGCTGAAGCTGCAGCCCTTCATCGCGACGCTTGCCATGATGATCTTCGCGCGCGGCTGCATCTATCTCTATTCGGATGGCGGCGACGTCTATGCCGAGGGCGCGGACGCCGCGTTCCGCTGGCTCGGCTCCGGCTATATCTGGCTGATCCCCGTTCCCGTCGTGCTCTTCGTCGCGCTCTGGATCGCACTCGCCTATGTCATGAAGCACACCCGCTGGGGCCGCCATGTCTATGCCGTCGGCGCCAACGAGGATGCCGCGCGCGTCTACGGCATCAATGTCGATCGCATCAAGATCGAGGTCTATGCGCTGTCCGGCCTGCTTGCCGGCATTGCGGGCCTGATCCTTGTCAGCCGCGTCAGCGTCGCCGAGCCGAATGCCGGCAACCTCTTCGAGCTCGACGCGATCGCCGCGACGCTCATCGGCGGCACATCCTTCGACGGCGGCGTCGGCGCGGTGACGGGCACCATGCTCGGCGTGCTGATCCTCGCCATCATCACCAACCTGCTCAACCTGCTGGGCGTCTCGCCCTTCGTCCAGATGCTGGCGATGGGGGTGATCATCGTCGTCGCCGTCGTCATCAGCGACATGCGCAACCGGCAGCGCTGAGCCGCCAGAACGTAATCACGGTCCCCAGAACTTATTCACGGTCCAAGGAGGAGGAGATCCGCATGACCAAGATAGTGACACTGAAAGACGCTCTCGCAATGAACCGCCGCAGCCTGATCAAGCTCGGCCTCGGCGCCGCCGCCTTCGGCGCGCTCGCCGCCCCTGGTATCATCACCAGCGCCCGCGCCCAGCAGCCGCTCGCCGGCAAGAAGATCGGCTTCTCGCAGTCCTACGCAACCGACGAATGGCTGAAGGCGCAGCGCCAGGACGTGCTGGCGCAGGCCGAGAAGCACGGCTTCGAGATCAACATCACGGATGCGCGCGAAAACCCGGCGCAGGAAATCCGCAACCTCGAGGACCTCGCGGTGCGCGGCGTCGATGTGGTGATCATGATCACCTACTATGCGGAGGCTGTGCAACCGGGCGTCCAGGCGCTCAATGATGCCGGCATCCCGATCATCGTCATGAGTTCGGCGCTCGCCGGCGAGGGCCAGTTCAACGCCCATCTCGCCGCCGACACCATGGGCACGGCGCGGAGAGCCGGCGAATATTACATCGAGGCGCTGAAGGGCGGCGGCAAGGTCGTGCAGATCGAGGGCAAGCCGGGCTCGCTCGTCAACCAGGCGCGCGGCAAGGGCTGGCGCGAGGTCGTCGATGCCAATGCGGACGTCGAGGTGGTCGCGCAGGGCATCGCCAACTACAGCCGCACCGAGGCGCTGACCCTGATGCAGGACTTCCTGCAGGCCAACCGCGAGATCGACGCTGTCTACTGCCATAACGACAACATGGCGAAGGGCGCGCTGCAGGCGATCGAGGAGGCCGGCCGCGCCAAGGAAATGTGGCTGACCGGCTATGACGGGATCACCGTCGAGACCTTCGAGATGATCGCGGCCGACAGGCTGCGCGGCTCCTATCTCTACCCGACCTTCGGCGCGGAAGCCGTGGAGGTCGCAGCCGCGATCCTTCAGGGCAAGGAGGTCAATAAGGAGATCGTCTTTGCCTCGCCCATGATCACGAAGGAGAACCTCTCGCAGTTCTTCGATGCCGACAAGAAGGAACGCATCGTTCCGCCGGTCGACATGGCCGCCCTCGGCCTCTGATTTCTCCCGAGACGGCGGGCGCGACCATCCGATCGCGCCCGCAAGGACACGAAATTGAGGATTGCGCAATGAGCCTCCAAGAAACGCAAGCCGCCGGCACCGGCACGGCAGCCATCGGAACGCCGCTTGTCTCGATCCGCGGCCTGACGAAACAATAT
>CAMPIK010000270.1 GCA_946886325.1 uncultured Shinella sp. | reverse complement strand
ACGCCCATGATGAAGGCGCCGATGACGGCACCCGTGATCTTGCCGACGCCGCCGGACGCCGAGGCACCGCCGATGAAGCAGGCCGCGATGACGTCGAGCTCGAAGCCGACGCCGGCCTTCGGTGTCGCCGAGTTGAGGCGCGAGGCGATGATCATGCCGGCGAGCGCCGCCAGCGCGCCCATGTTGACGAAGGTCAGGAAGGTCAGCCGTTCGGTGTTGATGCCCGACAGCTTCGCCGCCTTCTCGTTGCCGCCCATCGCATAGATGCGCCGGCCGATGGTCGTGCGCGTCGTGACGAAGGTGTAGAGCGCGATCAGCACGCCCATGACGACCAGAACGTTCGGCAGGCCGCGATAGGTCGAGAGCTGGAAGCCGAGGAAGATCGCGACGGCGCCGATGACGGCCATCTGCACGGCGAAGAAGACGAAAGGTTCGTTCTCCGTCTCGTGCAGCGTGTTGAGCCGCCGCTCGCGCAGGCCCGCATAGACCGCATAGGCGACGAGCAGAACGATGGCGACGAGCGCGACATAGTTCTTGATGATGCTCGTTTCCGGATCGGTGAAGGAGAGGAAATCCGGAATGAAGCCCGTCGACAGGATCTGGAAATCCTTCGGGAACGGACCGACCGGACGGCCGCCGAGCACGACATAGGTCATGCCGCGGAAGACCAGCATGCCGGCGAGCGTCACGATGAAGGCGGGGATCCTCTGATAGGCCACCCAGTACCCCTGCGCGGCACCCATCGCCGCGCCGATGAGGATGCAGAGCGGCACGACAACGATCGGCGGCAGGTTCCATTTCACCAGCATGATCGCCGATATGCCGCCGATGAAGGCGACGATGGAGCCGACCGAGAGGTCGATATGCCCCGCCACGATGATCAGCAGCATGCCGAGCGACATGATGACGATGAAGGAGTTCTGCAGCACCAGGTTGGTGATGTTGACCGGCCGGAACAGCACGCCGTTGGTGACGATCTGGAAGAAGATCATGATCACGACCAGCGCGACCAGCAGGCCGTATTCGCGGATGTTCTTTCTGAGATAGTCCCCCACCGAAGGCTGGGTCTTCTGGATCGTCGTATCGGTGGACATTACTGTTTCTCCCCGGAGCGCATGATGGCGCGCATGATGGATTCCTGGCTTGCTTCCGCCTTGGAAAGCTCGGCCACGATGCGTCCTTCATTCATGACATAGATGCGATCGCAGGTCCCGAGCAGTTCCGGCATCTCCGACGAGATCATGAGGATGCCTTTGCCCTCGGCGGCAAGCTGGTTGATGATGGTGTAGATTTCGAACTTCGCGCCGACATCGATGCCGCGCGTCGGCTCGTCGAGGATCAGCACCTCGGGACTGGTGAACAGCCACTTCGACAGCACGACCTTCTGCTGGTTGCCGCCCGAAAGGTTGACCGCCTCCTGGAAGATCGAGTGCGACCGGATGCGCAGCTTGGCGCGGTAGTCCGACGCGACCTTCGCTTCCTTGCGGTCGTCGATGACCATGTTTTGGGAGACGCCCTTGAGGTTCGACAGCGTCGTGTTGTGCATGATGTTGTTGATCAGCACGAGGCCGAGCTGCTTGCGGTCCTCGGTGACATAGGCGAGGCCCGCCTTGATGGCCTTCTCGATCGTGCTGACATCGACCGGCTGGCCGCGCATGAAGACGTCGCCGGTGATCTTGTGGCCCCAGGACTTGCCGAAGAGGCTCATCGCCGTCTCGGTGCGGCCCGCGCCCATCAGCCCGGCAATGCCGACGACCTCGCCGGCGCGCACGTTGAAGCTGACATCGTGCAGGAACTGGCGGTCGCGATGGTGCTGGTGATAGACGTTCCAGTTCTTCACCTCGAGCAGCGTTTCGCCGATCTTCGGCTCGCGCGCGGGGTAGCGGTCTTCCATCTCGCGGCCGACCATGCCCTTGATGATGCGGTCCTCGCCGATGTCCTGCGTATGACAGTCGAGCGTCTCGACCGTGCCGCCGTCGCGCAGGATGGTGATCTGGTCGGCGACCTTCTTGATCTCGTTCAGCTTGTGCGAAATGATGATCGAGGTCATGCCCTGGCTGCGGAACTCCGTCAGAAGCGCCAGGAGCGCGTCGGAATCCTTTTCGTTCAGCGATGCGGTCGGCTCGTCGAGGATGAGCAGCCGGACCTTCTTCGACAGCGCCTTGGCGATTTCGACCAGCTGCTGCTTGCCGACGCCGATGTCGGTGATCAGCGTGCTCGGCGCATCCTTCAGGCCGACCTTGTCGAGCAGTTGCTGCGTGCGGCGGAAGGTCTGCTTCCAGTCGATGACGCCGTTCGTCGCCACCTCGTTGCCGAGGAAGATGTTTTCCGCGATCGAGAGCAGCGGGACGAGCGCCAGTTCCTGGTGGATGATGATGATGCCGAGATGTTCGCTGTCGCTGATCGTCGAGAACTTGCGCAGCTTGCCGTCGTAATGGATTTCGCCGTCGTAGCTGCCGGCAGGATAGACGCCGCTCAGCACCTTCATCAGCGTGGATTTGCCGGCGCCGTTTTCGCCGACAAGGGCGTGGATCTCGCCTTCGCGGACCTTCATGTTGACGTTGTCGAGCGCCTTTACGCCCGGAAACGTCTTCGTGATATCACGCATTTCGAGAATTATGTTGCTCATGGACCGAATTCCGGAAGCCGACGGGGGCTATACCCTAGCGGCTTGGCATGGCGTATAAAAGGGGCCCGCGTCACGGCGAGCCCCTCCATGGTGGCTTGAGATCAGTTCTTGATCTGGTCTTCGGTGTAGTAGGCCGCGCCGGTCACCAGGATTTCCATGGCGTTCGACTTGTCGACCGAAACCGGCTTCAGCAGGTAGGACGGAACGACCTTGACGCCGTTGTCGTAGGTCTTGGTGTCGTTCACTTCCGGCTCGCTGCCCTTCATGACGGCATCGACCATGTTGACGGCGACCTTGGCGAGTTCGCGCGTGTCCTTGAACACGGTCGAATACTGCTCGTCGGCGAGGATCGACTTGACCGACGGCAGTTCGGCGTCCTGGCCGGTGACAACAGGCATTGCCATGTCGCCCGAGCCGTAGCCGACGCCCTTCAGCGCCGAAAGGATGCCGATGGAGAGACCGTCATAGGGCGAAAGAACGCCATCGACGCGGCCGTCCGTGTAGGTCGAGGAGAGCAGGTTTTCCATGCGCGCCTGGGCGACAGCACCGTCCCAACGCAGCGTGCCGACGGTTTCCATGCCCATCTGGCCCGACTTGACGACGATGTCGCCGCTGTCGATCATCGGCTGGAGAACCGACATTGCGCCGTCGTAGAAGAAGAAGGCGTTGTTGTCATCCGGCGAACCGCCGAAGAGTTCGACGTTCCAAGGCTTGGTGTCCGGGAACTTCGCCTTCAGGCCGTCGACGAGGCTGGTTGCCTGGAGAACGCCGACCTGGAAGTTGTCGAAGGTGGCGTAGTAGTCGACATTGCCGGAATCGCGGATGAGGCGGTCATAGGCGATGACCTTGACGCCGGCATCGGCCGAACGCTGCAGGATGTCCGACAGCGTGGTGCCGTCGATCGCCGCGATCACGAGGACCTTGGCACCCTTGGTGACCATGTTCTCGATCTGCGCAAGCTGGTTCGGAATGTCGTCATCGGCAAACTGCAGGTCCGGCGTGTAGCCGGCGTCCTGGAACAGCTTTTCCATCGTCTCGCCGTCCGAAATCCAGCGGGTCGAGGTCTTGGTGGGCATGGAAATGCCGACCATGCCCTTGTCCTGCGCAAAGGCAGGCACGGCGAAGGACGCCACGCTGATGGCAGCGGCGGCGAGAAGCGAAGTGATCAGTTTCATTTGCAGGTCTCTCCCTTGTATTGCCCAGCCCGGACTTTCGGCCGGACCATTGTCAGTGCTTCGCGGCCCGCTGTTGCGGACGACGGTCTCCAGCGAAGGAACAGGATGCGTATAACCCTCCCGGCCTCTCACTCCCTTTGGGCGCGAGCGCACATCGCCGCAACCTCTACCGAATTCCCATAACTGTCAAATACAATAAACTTCTAAATGCATACCATAATCGTTATACTGAACCCCAATGATATGATTTATGCCCCGGTCATGGAGCGGCCAATGCGCGACGAAAACAACGAGCCTGTCGTAGTGGCTGGCGAAGGCGGCGGCGAGCAATCCGACTTCGGCCTGCTGCGCTCCGGGCTGAAGCTCAGCCACCTGCGCATGATCGTGGCGATCGAGGACCACCGGCAGATCAGCGCGGCGGCAAACGCCCTCAACATCTCCCAGCCCGCCGCCTCCCGCATGCTGACGGAAATGGAGACGATCCTCAAGGCGCAACTGTGCGAGCGGGTCTCGCGCGGCGTGGCGCTCACCCAGTTCGGCCGGGCCTTTGCGCGCCGCGCCCGCACCATCCTGCTCGAACTGCGCGAGGTCGACCGCGAGATCTCGGCGCTCAAATCCGGCGCCGGCGGCTCGGTCTTCCTCGGCACGGTGACGGCGCCGGCGATCAGCCTTGCGGTGCCTGCCATCCAGCAGGTCAGCGCCGCCTATCCGGGCATCGAGGTGAATGTCCGCGTCGAGACCAGCAATGTGCTCGCCCGCGAACTGCTGGCGGCCCATCACGACTTCATCATCGCGCGCGTGCCGGATGATCTCAATCCGCGGCTTTTCCAGGTCCAGGAAGTCGGCATCGAGAAGGCCTGCCTGATCGTGCGCCGCGGGCATCCGCTGCTCGA